>NZ_DLTK01000032.1:0-34854 GCF_002500885.1 Brevundimonas sp. UBA7838 | reverse complement strand
CGCGCCCTGACCGACGCCGGGCGCGAGACGGTCGAGTGGCTGGCGGCCCTGGGCGCGCCGTTCGACCGGGATGCGGAAGGGGGCTTCGTCGTCAGCCTGGAGGCGGCCCATTCCGTTCCCCGCGTGGCGCGGGTCGGCGGCGACGGCGCTGGTCGAGCCATCCTGTCGGCCGTCGTTGCAGCGGTGCGAGCCGAGACGTTGATCGAGGTCTGGGACGACGCGCGGCTGAAGGCCCTGTCGCAGGATGCCGACGGCCGAGTGGTCGGGGCGGTGGTCGTGCGCGGCGACCGTCTGGTCGAGATCACGGCGACGGCGGTAGTGCTGGCCACAGGCGGGGCGGGTGGTCTGTTCGCGGCGACCACGACCCCGGCCGCGTTGAAGGGCGAGGGAATAGCCCTGGCCGCGCGCGCCGGCGCGGAAATCCTGGATCCGGAGTTCGTGCAATTCCACCCCACCGCTATCGACGTGGGGCTGGACCCCGCGCCGCTGGCGACCGAGGCTTTGCGGGGTGAGGGTGCGCGACTGATCGATGGTCAGGGATGCTTCCTATTGGGTGAGGCGGACGACGCCGATCTGAAACCGCGCGACGTGGTGGCGCGGGCTGTCCATGCGGCGCGCGCCGACGGGCGAGGGGCCTATCTGGATGCACGCACGGCGATCGGGGACGAGTTTCCCCACGCGTTTCCCGCCGTCTTCGCCGCCTGTATGCGCGCCGGCCTGGATCCGCGCGTCAGCCCGATCCCGGTGATGGCGGCGTGCCACTATCACATGGGCGGGATCGCCGCCGACGCGGACGGACGCACGACGGTTACGGGCCTTTATGCGGTCGGCGAATGCGCGGCGACCGGCGTTCACGGCGCCAACCGGCTGGCGTCCAACTCCCTGCTGGAAGCGGCGGCCTTCAGTCGGCGCGCGGGCCGGTCGGCGGCCCAGGAAGTCGGCGGCGGCCGCGCCTTGGCGGCTGATATCTCGCCTGACCTGCCGGACGCGGCGATGGCCGAATTGCGGACCGCCATGACGGCGCATGCCGGCGTGGTGCGCGATGCGGCGGGGCTGTCGGGCCTGATCGCCCTGATCGACCGGCTGGAGAGCCAGCACGGGCCGGCGGCCGTTCTGTTGGCGGCGCGGCTCATCGCGCAGGCGGCGCTGGACCGGCATGAGAGCCGGGGCGGGCACTATCGGTCGGACTATCCGCAGACGGATAGAGCGGCGGTGCATACGCGGGTTCGGATTCCCCATCCGGCGGCGCTGGAGGCGGCGGAATGAGACGACTTTCAGAAGTCCTGATCGAGCCCGTGGTGCGCTTGGCGCTGGCCGAAGATCTGGGGCGGGCGGGCGACATGACCGCCATGGCCTGCATCCCTGAGAATGCGCGGATGAAGGCGGTCTTTGCGGCCAGGACGCCCGGCGTGCTGGCGGGCATCGACTGCGTGCGCTTGGCCGTGCTGGCCATGGATCCAAAGGCCTCGGTCGATTTGAGGTTGAGGGACGGCGACGCCTTTGACGCGGGCGAAGTGCTGGCGGTGGTAGAGGCTGACGCCCGCGCCTTCCTGTCGGCCGAGCGGACAGCGCTCAATCTGGTCGGACGGCTCAGCGGCGTGGCGACCTTGACGCGCACCTATGTTGAAACCGTCGCCGGGACCAAGGCGCGGATCGCGGATACGCGCAAGACCACGCCGGGGCTGCGCGCGCTGGAGAAGCACGCCGTGGCCTGCGGCGGCGCTATCAACCATCGCTTCGGTCTGGATGACGCCATCCTGATCAAGGACAACCACATCGCTGTCTGTGGCGGCGTCGCCGAGGCGGTGCGGCGGGCCAAAGCCTTCGCCCCGCATTTGATGAAGGTCGAGGTCGAGGTTGATGGGTTGGATCAGCTGGACGCCGTATTGGCCCTGATCGATGAGGGCGCGGCGCCTGACGTCATCATGCTGGACAACTTCAGCCTCGACGACCTGCGCGCCGCCGTGGCGCGCGTCGCTGGGCGGATCGTGCTTGAGGCCTCCGGCGGGGTCGATCTGACGACGGTGCGCGGCATCGCTGAGACGGGCGTGGACGTCATCTCGGTCGGCGCCCTGACCCATTCGGCGCCCGTTTTGGATATCGGCCTGGACGCGCTCTGACGGCTTGTAGACCTCCGCCGATCAAGCGGGGCTGGAGGCCGTTTCGGCGACGTCGGTCTTGGCCGAGGTCTCGTTCGCCCGTGCAGGGCGAGAAGCCGGTTGGGACACGGCGGCGCGCGTGGCGGCAGGCGAAGACGTCGTCGACTGGGCCGCCGGTGCGGGCAGGGCGCGGCCTTCCTGCGCCAACACCATCGAATAGGCGACCGCCTGTCCGGCTTGGCGCGCGGTTTCGACCGGGTTGAGGCCGGCCTGGATCAGGCGCGGCTGGTCCGCCGGCGCCGCGCGACGGGCGGCGTAGGTGAAGGTCCCGCCGGTGCTTGAACGGCCGCCGAAGCGATAGAACAGATGGCTGCCGACCTGGCTGACCTGCACAAGCGACGAACGCCAGCCCGGCGTCACGGCGGTGGTGTGGAAGTGGGTCGCATTGCCGACGCGCGAGAAGACCGACCCCGACATGGCGTTCGAGGCCACGGTCCTGGCGCGGTTCCAGGCAGCCTGGTTGACGCGGCCGCGCATCGCCCCGGAGCAGGTGAAGGAGAACTGGCAACCGGTGCTGCGCGCCGCGCCCTGGAAGACGACGCCGCAGACCGTCTTGGGGAAAGCGGGGTGGCGCACGCGGTTCAGGACGACTTGGGCCACGGCCTTCATGCCGTCGGCGCCTTCGCCGCGGGCTTCATAATAGACGGCCTGGGTCAGGCAATCGAGATCGCGGCTGGCGTCCAGGGCGTTGGCCACGCGGAAGGCGGGCGCGGCGGTCGGTGCGGTCAGGCTGGCGCGGCGAAGGTTGGGATCGCCGGGCGCACGGAGTTGTTCGAGACGGGCGGCCAGCAGTTCGGCCTGGCGATCGCGCTGGGCCGAGCCCGCGCCGGTGTAGGGATCATGACGACGCGCAATGGTCAGGGCGCTGGCGTCGAGGCCGCCGGCGGCGGCGGCAAGGGCTTCTTCCGTGAAACCGGCGGCGGTGGCGCCTTGAATCCGTTCGGCCTGGGCGCGCAGCGTCGTCGCGCGCGCCGTCGTGCCGCCCAGATAGGCGCATCCGATCGCCAGTCCCAACAGACCGCCAAAGGCTGCAGCAGCCGTCATGGGCTTGATCTTGGCCACACGATCGGCGCGCAAAATGGCGCGCGTCTGCGAAGAATGCGACAACGAGGTAGTCCTGTTCAGCAGGGCGAGAAACGCGGCCCCCGGGGTAGTCTTGCCGGCGAGGCGACCCATTGCGGTCGCGGTCCAGCCTGCAAATTCCGGCGCTCGGCTCAGTGGCCCGGGCGTCGAGGACGGGCCTTTAGCCAGCCTTTTATGGCCTCAATGTGTTCGATTCGCAATCCGATGGTTAACACATCGGATTCGGTAGGTATTTTTCAGTCGCGGCGACCCGTGTGGCTGCAAAACGGCAAGACTGGATAAATCTATAGGCCGAATACTGTATCCATCAACTGTTGAACTTGTTATGTCTAGATATGCTGCATCGCAGCAAACTAAATGGAGCGAACAAAGCTGTTTAGAATTGTGGCGGTGGTTGTCGGCGCAACTAGACCCCAAGCCAGGAACCGCTATGCCGCGTTCGCGTTCAAGCGTGGCCTTTGGAGAGAAGCCCATGACTAAAATGATCACCCTGACCGCAGCCGCTGCGGCTGCGCTCGCCCTGTCCGCCTGCGGCGCGACCATCGAACAGAAGGCCGCCAGCGGCGCTATCGCCGGCGCGGTCGTTGGCGGCCCGGTCGGCGCTGCCGTGGGCGGCGCAGCCGGAACGGCTGTCGGTCAGGCGCAAAAGCCGAACTAGGACCACCTCGGTCGACGCACGCTCTTATCGCCGCGCTTGCGATCAGGGCTGCCGCGCCTATCTGATCGAAGTGTTGCGGCCACGCCGCCGCGACGCTCCAAATGACGCATCAGGCCGATTTGCGGGCTGCGAACCTTGATTTTCGCGCGCTTATCGGCTTTGTGCGCCCCGCTTCGGGCCGTGCGTGGCGCAGCCTGACCCCCGACGACCGCCCTGGTCGCTCACAAGGAACCCTGACGCTTTCGCATGAAAGATCTGAAGACCGGATTCTCCGACCGCATTACCGCCCAGCAAGAGGCCAAGAAGGCCCTGCTCGCCAAATTCAAGCCCAAGGCCGCCGCGCCCGATCCCGAGTTCGAGCGTCTGGCTGAAAAGCGCGCCGCCGAAAAAGAGGCCCTGCGTCAGCAGCATGAGCTGGCCAAGGCCGAGCAGCGTCGTGAAAAGGCTGAAAAGGAAGCCGCGCGTCTGGCCGCCGAACTCGCCGCCCAGGAAGAGATCGACGCGGAAAAGCGCGCCGACCGCAAGGCGCGCAAGCAACTGACCAAGGAAGAGCAGAAGGCCAAGCGCGACGCGCGTTACGCCGCCCGCAAGGCCCGCCGCTAAATCCAGCTGCGGCTCCAAACAGATCGACGCGTCGCATTGCTGCGGCGCGTTTTTCTTTAGCGTTAGTTCCCTTGTTAGTTAGTTCGTCGGCGCGGCGCTGAGGCGTTCCAGCAGGGCGCGCAACTGGTCCGACGAATAGGGTTTGCGCAGCAGCGGCCAGACCGTGTCGGCCAGCACCGCATCTACGTCCTCGCCGACGTAGCCCGAGGTCAGGGCGATCCGCAGATCCGGCCAGCGCGCCGCCGCCTCGCGCGCCAAATCGATGCCGCTCATGCCGCCGGGCATCACAACGTCGGTCAGCATCAGATCGAAGTCGTCGGCCTGAAGGAACTTCAGCGCATCGTCGCCCGTCTCGGCCCAGTCGACCTCCAGCCCGAAACCTTCCAGGATTTCGAGCGCGATGGCGGCCACGCCGGCGTCGTCCTCCACCAGCAACATCCGCCCGCCCTCGACCAAGGGGGCGCCATCGGCGGCGATCAGGCTCGACGTCATCGCGGCGTCCTCTGCCGACAGGGGCGGCAGGAAGATGCAGATCTCGGCCCCGCGTCCCGGCTCGGAGATGATCTGGACGCCGCCGCCTGACTGGCGCGCGAACCCATAGACCTGGCTCAGCCCCAGGCCCGTCCCCTTGCCGACGCCCTTGGTGGTGAAGAAGGGTTCGAACACTCGGTCGCGGATGTCCGGCGACATGCCTTCACCGTTGTCGGCGACGCTGACGCAGACATAGTCGCCCGCCGCCAGTTCGGCGATCTGTCCGGCCTCGACCGTGCAGGCCCGCGTCTGCACGGTGATGCGGGCTTGGCGGCCCTTGGCCCCGGTCACATCGCCCAAGGCGTCGCGCGCATTGACGATCAGGTTCAGCAGCGCGGCTTCGAACTGGGCCGGATCGACATTGGCGGGCGCGCCGCCACGCTTCAGCTTGACCTTGAAGTCAACCGCCTCGCCGACGGCCCGGCGCAGCAGCGGTTCACTCTCGCGGATCAGGGCGTTGAGATCGATCGGCTCGGGTCGCAGAGCCTGACGACGCGAGAAGGCCAGCAACTGATGCGTCAAGCTCTCGCCCCGTCGGGCCGCCGCCAGCGCCGCCTCGCCCAGCTTCTTGCGCTTGGCCGCGTCCTCGCTGCGCAGGATGATGTCCAATGCCCCGATCACGACGGTCAGCAGATTGTTGAAGTCGTGCGCGACCCCGCCGGTGAGCCGCCCGACCGCCTCCATCCGCTGGGCATGGACCAGTTGCGCCTCGGCCTGAGCCTTTTCGATCAGGGCCTCGTCAACCCTTTCTTCCAGCAGTTCATTGATGCGTTTGAGGTCGTCTTCGGCCCGCTTGGCGTCGGTCACATCTAGACAGGCGCCGACATAGCCCTGGAAAAGGCCCGAGGCGTCGAAGCGCGGCACGCCTTCGGTTCGCAACCAGCGCGGACCGAGCGTCGGGTGGTTGATCCGCGTCAGCGCCTCGAATCGATCCCGGGCCTCGAAGGCGCGCATGAAGGCGGCGGCGAACACCCCTTCGTCGTCCGGGTGGATCAGGCGTCGCCAGCTATCGGGCAGATGCGCGTCCGCCTCGACGCCGAAGAAGGTGCGGTAGCGCCTGTTGGCGAACACCATCTGGGCGGCGTCGTCGCTCATCCAGATCAGGGCGGGCGCGCTGTCGGCGACGGTGCGGAAGCGGTTCTCGGATTCCTCTAGGCGCGCCTGGGCCGTGCGCATGTCCGTCACGTCGAACGCCACGCCCACGAAGCCGACGACCTCCTGGCCCGCCAGACGGGGTCGGGAGAAGGACTTCAGCCAGCGCCATTCGCCATCGTGACGGCGATAGCGCGCCTCCATCGAAAAGGGCTCGCGCGTCGCTTCCCCGTTAATCGATTCCGCCAGGATGCGCGCCTGATCCTCGGGATGCAGCGCGCTGCGCCAATCCAGGTTGAGGACGGTCTGATAGTCCGATCCGTGGAAATCGACATAGGCGCGGTTTACGAAGGCGCGCGTGCGATCCTGTTTGGTGACCCAGATCAGCACCGGCGCGGTGTCGGCGATGGCGCGGAACCGCTGTTCGCTCTCACGGGTCTCGTTTTCCGCGCGGGCGCGCTCGACCTCGGCCCAGGTGCGCGCCGCGACTTCTTCGACAAGGCTGACCTCGGCCTCGGTCCAGTCGCGCGGCGTCGCCGAATGGACATAGAGAAACGCGCGCAAACGTCCGGTGCGGATCAGCGGCGCGCGCACCAGGGCGCGGGTCTGGATGGCGTCGAAGGCGTCGGCGACAGCCGCCGTGCGAGGGTCCTCGCGTACATCTGAAATCTGGATGGTGCGGCCGTCGTTCAGGTCCGCGATCAGACCTTCGCCAAAAGCGTTCAGGCTGAATTGTCCTTGGGCGCTCTCGACGCCAGCGGTCCAATCGCGGCTCATGGAGACGACGCCCGCCGATTGATCGACCTCGCCATAGCCGACCCGGTCGACGTCTAGCAGCGCGCCAAGCGTGCTCTCCACATCGGCCATGATGTCTTCGGGATCGGTCAGGTCGCGCAGCCGGTCGCTGAGGTCCAGCAGAAAGGCCTGACGTCGCGCGGCGCGCGCCGCCGCATCCAGCGCCTCGCGGGTTTCGGTCACGTCGAACGAGATGCCGGCATAGCCCACGAAGACGCCTTGCCCATCGAAGCGCGGCCGCACGACGGCCCGCATCCAGCGCCAGACGCCGTCTTGTCCCAGAACGCGCGCCTCCATCTGGAACGGCTTGCGATCAGCGGCGCCGGCCTTCTCGGCCGCCTTTACGGTCTCCAGATCGTCGGGGTGAACGGCCGTCTTCCAGCCGCCCTCGCGTAGAGCCTCGATGTCCAGCCCGTGCAGGGTGAAGACGGCGGCGTTGACGAACTCGAACTCCCCCTTGGCGTCCAGCAGCCAGATTGGCGAGGGGGCGGTATCGGCGAGTTCGCGGAACCGGGTCTCGCTTTCACTCAGCCGCGACAGGGCCTTGCGGAGCGACGCCCCCACCGCCGCGATGAACAGGCCGACGAGAACGAAATTCCAGGTCGCCGCACCACCGATGGCGTCAAGCACGCCATCCCGGCCGGTCGCCGTCAGCACGACGATCGCCCAGCCGCCGCCGGTGCAGACCAAAAGCGCCGTCAAGGCTCCGGTCCAGCCCGCCGCCAGAGCCGCCAGGGTCACCGCCGGCAACAGGATGGTGAAGCCGGTCACCTCGCCATACAGCGGCGACGCCGCCGCCCGGATCGCCAGACCCGCGAGGGCGATGCCGATCCCGATCAAGAGGCGATGCATCGGCGAGGCCGTCGACAGGCGCGCCAGGCCGATCAGCCAGCGATCCATGACCGCGATCCGCCGTTTCGATCCGCCTGCGCTCATATCGTCGGTTCGCCCCACCAGCGACGCGTTTGCCCCGCTGGAACATAGTTTTACACCTTGCGTTTGGGGCGACCACCCCTGACGCGCAGGGGGTTTGATAACGGCGGTCGTCGTGACGCCGGAAAATGGCCTATAAGTCGGACTAGACGCGCGATCTCAGCGAAAGGCCGGTGCGCCGATCGCGACTATTGGACCCTGAATGACCCGGTTGCCCTGGAAGACGATGTGGAAGGCGCTGCGGCGTTCGGCGGCGGCCTTGCCCGCGGCCGGCGCGGTGCTGGGCGTCGCCATGGCGGTGGGGTCCAGCGTGCGACCCGATATGGATCGGACGGCAGAGGCTGTCTCGCGCATCACCGGCGGCGACCTCGGCGCGGGCGGGTTGGCCGCGATCAAGGGGCGATTGACGCCGTCGCAGCTGGCCGTCGCCATGCGGCATGATCCCAACCTTCTGCAGCCGGCTCTCTACGGACTGACGCCGGGCTGGGAGAGCTTGACGCTGGCCGGCAAGCCAGGTCTGGAATCGGGCAAGAGCGGCCTCGAGGCCCAACGTCTGAACGCAGCCATGGCGCCCGCGTCCGGCGCGCTGCGTCTCGCGTTGCCGTTCGTGTTCAAGGGCAGCGCCGAGGATCGCAGGCGGGCTTTGCGCTGTCTGACCCAGGCGGTCTATTATGAGGCGGCGCTGGAGCCGGACAACGGCCAGGCGGGCGTGGCCCAGGTGGTCCTGAACCGCGTGCGCGATCCGAACTACGCAAGCACCGTCTGCGGCGTGGTGTTCGAGGGCGCCGAACGCGTCACCGGCTGTCAGTTCAGCTTCACCTGCGACGGCTCGCTGGGCCAGGCGCCGGTCGGCTGGGCGTGGGAACGGGCGCGCAAGGTGGCGGAGCGCGCGCTGAACGGCGCCGTGGCTCAGGAAGTCGGCACCGCCACCCACTATCACGCCGACTATGTGCATCCCTGGTGGACGCCGACTGTGGCGAAGGTGACGCAGATCGGCGCTCACATCTTCTATCGTTGGAAGGGCGTCTATGGCGAAACAGCCGCCTTCCGCAAAACCTACAGTGGGCGCGAGCCAGCGATCGATGAGGCGCGTTTCTCGCGTCGGCGCATGATGATCGCCGCCGGCTCTGCAACCGGCGGCGCCGATCCCGACGCTCCGCTGAAAGACGCGCCGTTGAAGACGGTCGAGATCGATGGTCAGCAGCGGGTCGTCGGCGTGGTCAGCCTGGGCGGTCGGCGCCTGCCAACGCGTGACGAGGTTGCGGCCATCAACGCGCGCCTGAACGCTCTGGAGCGGCCCGCATCGTCCGCCAAATCGGCCGACCCGGCGCCCACAGGCGTCACGACGATGGACGTGGAGGAAGTCGGTCGCCCCGCGAACTGACATCCTGCATTGCAACGCTTCGCCACTCCGAGCATTGATGTCGATGGCCGGACCTGACCGGCCCAGCGAGGACGCCTGCTTGACCCACCCCGAAGTCGATTGTCCGAGGTGGGACGAAGCCGACCGTCTGAAGACCCTGACAAGCTACGGCGTACTGGACACGACGCCCGAAGGGTCGTTCGATGATCTGGCGTCGCTCGCCGCGCGCATCTGTGAAGCGCCGATGGCCGCCGTCAGTCTGGTCGATTCCCAGCGTCAGTGGTTCAAGTCCGAGGTCGGTCTGGGCGTGCGCGAAACGCCGCGCCCGCTGTCGTTCTGCGCCCACGCGATGCTGGGCGACGACGTCATGGTCATCCCCGACGCGATGCAGGATGACCGCTTCATCGACAATGACCTGGTGACGGGCGCGCCGCACATCCGCTTCTATGCCGGCTATCCGCTGAGGACGCCGGACGGCGTGCCGCTGGGCGCCCTGTGCGTGCTGGACGACACGCCGCGCCCGCAAGGTCTGACCGAGCTTCAGCTGATGGCGCTCAAGACCCTGGCGCAACAGGTGATGACGCAACTGGAGCTGCGTCGCGCCTTGTTGGACCGGGACCTCAGCGACCGCACCGCGCGGTTGGCGATGGAGGCCTCAGCCTATGTCGGGGCCTGGGACTGGGACATTCCCGAGAACCGCGTGATCGCCGACGAACGCTTTGCGCGGATGTATGGCGTGGATCCCGAAGCGGCGCGCGAGGGCGCGGCCATCGAGGTTTTCACCTCCAGCGTCCATCCCGACGACGCCCAACGCGTCACCGACGAGATCGACCGGGCCATGACGGACGACGGCGCCTTCGTCAGCGAATATCGTTTGGGCCAAGGCGATGACGTGCGTTGGATTCTGGCGCGCGGTCAGGTCTATTTCGACGGGGAGGGCAAGCCGATCCACTTCCCCGGCGTCGCGGTGGACATCACCGAACGCAAGACCATCGAGACGGACCTCGCCGAAACCGCCGTGGCCCTGAGCGAAAGCGAGAGCCGGTTCCGGGTCTTGGCTGACGCCATGCCGCAGATGGTGTGGTCCACCCTGCCGGACGGTTTTCACGACTACTACAATGCGCGCTGGTACGAATTCACGGGCGTGCCTCTGGGCTCGACGGATGGCGAGGGCTGGAACGACATGTTCCATGCCGACGACCGCGAACGGGCGTGGACCGTGTGGCGCAACTCGCTGGAAACCGGCGAGCCCTATGAGATCGAATATCGGCTGAAGCATCACAGCGGCGTCTATCGCTGGACGCTGGGCCGCGCTGTGGCGATCCGCGACGAGGCGGGCGAGATCACCCGCTGGTTTGGCACCCTCACCGATATCGATGAGTTGAAGCGGCTGGAGCAAGGCCGCGAGCTGGTCAGCCAGGAGCTGAGCCACCGGATCAAGAACATCTTCGCCGTCGTCACCGCCCTGGTCGCCCTGTCGGCGCGCCAGTATCCGGAGGCCAAGGCGTTTTCGGCCTCGTTGCGCACACGCATCGCCGCCTTGGCCCGTGCGCATGAGTTCGTGCGGCCGCACACCGAGACGTCCAAGACCACGATCGGGGCGACCACCCTGCATTCCTTTCTGTCCGACCTGTTCAAGGCCTATGCGGACGAGACCGGTGGGGCGCGCGTCGTCATTCAGGGCGAGGACGCCGTCTTCGACGATCAGGCGGCGACCTCAGTGGCCTTGCTGTTCCACGAACTGGCGACCAACGCCGCCAAATATGGCGCGCTTTCCGAGCGTGGCGGCGTGGTCACCCTGACGACGGAACGGCAGGAGGACCGCTTCGTCCTGACCTGGTCGGAAACGGGCGGTCCGGTCGTCCAGGGCATGCCGCAACGCACCGGCTTCGGTTCGTCCCTGGCCAGCCTGTCGGTTGAGGGACAGCTCGGCGGGCGTTTGTCGCGCGAATGGCGGCCAGAGGGGCTCCAGGTCATCTTGGACCTGCCGGCGACGGCCCTGTCCAGGCGCCGCGCGGCAGGCGGATACTCAAATTAGTCTTCTATTGAAACCTATCCCTCACACTGACGTTACGTACGCTCCCGAGCACTGATTGAACCCATGACTGCGCGTATCCTCATCATCGAAGACGAAGCTCTCGTTGCGATGGAGCTCAGGTTCGTCCTGGAGGACCTCGGCCACGAGGTTCTGGGCGTCGCCGCGACCGCACAGGCCGCGCGCGATCTGGTGCGCGAGAACGATGTCGATCTGGCGCTGGTCGATATCCACCTGTCCGACGGTCCCACAGGAATCAATCTGGGCCGCGAACTGGGTCAGGACATGGGCGTCTCCGTCCTGTTCATGACGGCCAACCCCGGCATGGTGCGCGACGGCGTCGCCGGCACCATCGGCGTCTTGTCCAAACCGACAGATGAACATGCGGTCCAGACGGCTGTGGATTACGCCCTGCGCCGTCGCCAGGGACAGCCGGTCGACTACGCGCCTCCGGGTCTTCAACTGTTCGGCTGACCGCAGCCGAGGCGGTTGCGGTCGCAATGATGCGGCATATGTCGAGGTCTCCCCAAGAGGAGATCTCCGCATGACCACCCTTTCCAAACGCAAGCTCGGCTCCAGCGACCTGGACATCGCCCCCCTGGTGTTCGGCGGCAACGTCTTCGGCTGGACGGCGGACGAGGCGACCTCATTCGCCTTGCTGGACGCCTTCGTCGAGGCCGGTTTCGACGCCATCGACACCGCCGACGCCTATTCGCGCTGGGTTCCGGGCCACTCCGGCGGCGAAAGCGAGACGATCATCGGCAAGTGGCTGAAGGCGCGCGGCCGGCGCGACGACGTCAAGATCCTCACCAAGGTCGGATCGGACATGGGGCAGGGCCACAACGACCTGTCGCCAGCCTGGATCGAGACGGCGGTCGAGGCGTCGCTGCGCCGGCTGCAGACCGACTATATCGACCTGTATCAGACCCACTGGCCCGATCCGAAGACACCGCAGGAGGAGACGCTGCGCGCGCTGGATAAGCTGGTGCAGGCCGGCAAGGTGCGCGCCATCGGCACGTCCAACCATTCGGCCGAACAGGTGTCCGAAGCTCTGGATATTTCGCAGCGCGAGATTTTGGCCGCCTATGCGACGATCCAGCCGCATTACAACCTCTACAGCCGCGACACCTTCGAGGGCGAACTTCAGGACCTGGCCGTCGAACAGGGCCTGGGCGTCATCACCTACTTCAGCCTGGAGAGCGGTTTCCTGACCGGCAAATACAAAAGCGTCGATCAGATCGCCGGGACCAAGCGCGAGGGAATGCTGAAGGACAAGTTCGACGCGCGCGGCGTGCGTATCCTGGCGGTCCTGGACGCCGTGGCCCAGAAGGCCGAGGCCACCTCGGCCCAGGTCGCCTTGGCCTGGCTGCTGGCCCAGCCGGGCGTGACGGCTCCGATTGTAAGCGCGACCTCGACCGAACAGCTGGCCGACACGCTGAAGGCGGCGACCCTGATGCTGTCGGACGAGGACGTGGCGGAACTGATGGAGGCGAGCGCCTACTGATCGCGCAGGATCGGGGTCACCAGACCCCGATCTTCTCCGCCTCGGCGTGGCTGATGGGGTTGTGGGCCTTGGCGTGGTCTTCTTCGGCGAGGAAGCGGCTGACTTCCAGCGCGGCCATGCAACCCATGCCGGCGGCGGTGACGGCCTGGCGATAGACGTCGTCCGTCACGTCGCCGGCGGCCCAGACGCCTTCGATCTCGGTCGAGGCCGTGCCGGGCTTGACCCGCAGATAGCCGCCGGCGTTGGTTTCCAGCTGGCCCTTGAACAGTTCCGACGACGGGGCGTGGCCGATGGCGATGAAGACGCCGTCGGCGGGGATTTCCCGGGTCGAGCCGTCCTGGACGTTCTTGAGCCGAACGCCGGTGACGTTCTTGGCCATGCCGTCCACGACGCCGACGATTTCCTCGATCGCAGAGTTCCAGATCACCTCCACCTTCGGGTGGGCGAACAACCGGTCCTGAAGGATCTTCTCGGCGCGGAACTCGTCGCGGCGGTGAACGACCGTGACCTTGGAGGCGAAGTTGGTCAGGAACAGCGCCTCTTCGACGGCGGTGTTGCCGCCGCCGACGACCACGACTTCCTTGCCGCGATAGAAGAAGCCGTCGCAGGTCGCGCAGGCCGAGACGCCAAAGCCCTGATAGGCGGCCTCGCTCTCCAGCCCCAGCCATTTGGCCTGGGCGCCGGTGGAGATGATGACGGTCTCGGCCAGCAGCTCTTCGCCGCTGTCCAGCTTCAGGCGGAACGGGCGTTGCGACAGGTCGGCGGAGACCACGATGTCGTGGATGACTTCGGTCCCGACATGCAGGGCCTGGGCCTGCATCTGCTCCATCAGCCAGGGGCCCTGGATGGTGTCGGCGAAGCCGGGATAGTTCTCGACGTCGGTGGTGATGGTCAGCTGGCCGCCGGGCTGGATGCCGGCGATGACGACGGGGTTCAGCGAGGCGCGGGCGGCGTAGATGGCGGCAGTCCAGCCGGCGGGGCCGGAGCCGATGATGGCGACGCGAACGGTACGAGCTTGGGTCATGGCCCCTATTTAGGCGGTGATTCCCGTTTGCGCGATGCTAGTCTCGCCTGACACGCAGGGGAGATGGGGATGACGAACAAGAACGCGGCCTTCCTGCCGATCGGGATCGGCATGGGCTTGTCGATCGGCGTGGCGCTGGGCGTGGCCCTGGACAATGTCGGCCTGGGTCTCGCGCTGGGCACGGCCATCGGATCGGGCTTTGGCGTGGCCTTGATGGGGGCCGCGAACGCCAAGGCCCGGAAGGGTGGCGGCTCGGACGGGGGCGCGGTCATGCCGCCATCGGATACGTCGCAGCACAGCGGCTCAGACTGCAGCGGGGACAGCGGCTGTGACGGTGGCGGCGGCGACTGAAAAGACCACTCCAGAATCTTTGAGTGCATTTTCGTGCAGATTTTTGCGAGCCGTTCTTAGAAAATCTCCTGATGACGGTCGTCACCTTGGGGCATGACGGCGTCAGGAACGGACGTGGGTCTCGCTATCGCGTCCGCATCGCTTCCAGGACGGCGCGCGCGGCGCGGTCGGTCTCGGCCAGCGGCTCGTAGGTCCAGCAGTCCAGCGCGCCGTCGAACGGACGGGTGGCGCCGCGCGATTGCAGGTCGTCGTGCAGGCGAGCGAATTTGTCGCCGGCTTTCAGCGGGATCATCGGTAGGACGTGGACCGGCTTGCCGGTCGAGGCGGCTTCGGCCGCCATGTTGGCGCTGTCCTCGGTGACAAGGATGTGGTCGGCGAAACGCAGGAAACCGAACAATGGATTTTCGCCTGTCCCATCCCAGATCCACCCCGGCAGATCCGAAAGGCGAGCGGTCATGACGGCCTTCGCCGCATCGGGCGTGCGACGTGAGAAGGTCAGCATCAGCGCGCCGCCAGATGCTCGAACGGCGTCCGCGATCCGGTCGGCCAAGTCAGCTGCATGGGCCTCGGTCAGGTCGAAAGCCTTGGACTTGCCGCCGATCAGCACGGCGACGCGCGGATGGGGCAGGGGGGCGATCCGGTCGGCGAAGAGGGGCGCGGCCTTGGCGATCCGCTGCGGTGTGATGCGGTGGGGCGAGCCGGTGATTTCAAAGACATTGTCGCCCGACAGACCGTCATGGGCGGGCGCGACGATCAGGTCGTAGCGATCGTTGGCCCAGCGTGGATCCTGGGTCTGGACGACGAAGGTCTTGTCGCCGCTCCAGGCCTTGACGCGGGCCGACAGCGGCAGGGTCGCACGACCTGTGGCGATCCACAGATCGGGCCAGGGGGCGGTCAGCGGCGCGGACGCCAGCATGATGGCGGGGCTCTTCAACGCCGACGGCAGGCGGTCGAAGATCGGCCGCCAGCGGATATGTTTGATCGTAATCTCGGCCGGGGTCAGCCGCTGAACGGCCTCGGCGAGACCTAGCGCCTGATTCTCGATGCCGGCGCGGCCGTCGGAGACGACCCAGATGGCCAAAGGATTGGGAGAGAGGGGGCGAGCAGACGCTGCCCCCACCATCGCTGTTACTTCCACTCGACCTTGAGGATCTCGTAGGCCTTCACGCCGCCGGGGGTGTTGACCTCCACGACGTCGCCGACCTCCTTGGAAATCATGGCGCGCGCGATCGGCGAGGCGATCGAGATCTTGCCCTTCTTCACATCGGCCTCGTGTTCGCCGACGATCTGGTAGGTGGCCTCTTCTTCGGTGTCCTCGTCCACCACGGTGACCGTGGCGCCGAACTTGACCTGGCTGCCCGACAGTTTGGACACGTCGATGACCTGGGCGCGGCTGATCTTGTCCTCGATCTCGGCGATCTGGCCTTCGATCCAGCCCTGACGCTCCTTGGCGGCATGGTATTCGGCGTTTTCGGACAGGTCGCCGTGCTCACGCGCCTCGGAGATGGCGGCGATCACGCTCGGCCTTTCGACCGACTTCAATTGCTTCAGTTGATCGTCGAGGGCACGGTAGCCCTCGCCCGTCATCGGCACTTTTTCCATTTGTGTCGTGATTTTTCTGGTTCGCCCGGAGACTGGAAAGACGCGAGATAAGCACACAAAAGGCCGCGGGGCGGGCGCGGCCGGGCATCAAGACTAGGGTTTCTCGCTCAGGAATTCAAGAGCGCGATGCCCGCGCCGGTTGACCGCTCATGCGCGGGCCGGCGGTTCGGGCTTGTGGTCGCGGCGCAGGACGCCCTTTATGAGGCTATAGGCCAGCCAACCGACGGCGGCGAGGCCGGCGAGCATGAACAGGCCGGAAATCAGGGCGGCTCCTGCCGCCATGAAGGCGAGGACGAAGGCGACGGCCGCAGCCAATCCGGCGACGATCTGAATGGTTTGAAGGCGCATGAGACCTTAACGCCCTCGACCACGGCGGGTTGCGCCGCCGCGATCACGATCCGATCACGCGTAGCTGTAGGGACCGCCGCGTTCGAGCGCGCGTTGATAGGCAGGCCGCGCGTGGATGCGGTTCAAGAAGGCCTTCAGATGAGGTTTGGTCTCGGCATTGAAGGCGCGGTCGGCGCCGGCCTCGACTGGAAAGCTCATCATGATGTCGGCGGCGGTGAACTGATCGCCCGCGAACCATTCCGAGCGGCCCAGTTCGTCCTCCCAGAAGCCGACATGGGTGCGCAGCTGTGGATCGACGAAACTGGTGATCGCCTTGTTGGCGACGCCATTGACGATCGGCTTCAGCAGGGCCGGCGCACGGCGTGGGAGCATGCTGAAGACCAGCTTCAGCAGCAAAGGGGGCATGGCCGACCCCTCGGCATAGTGCAGCCAATAGGTGAACCGACGGCCGTCCTCGGTTCCCGCCGCCGGACGCAGGCGACCTTGGCCGTAGGTATCGAGCAGATATTCGACGATGGCCCCGGTTTCTGCGACCTTGACCGCGCCGTCTTCGATGACCGGCGACTTGCCCAGCGGGTGGATCGCCAGCAGTTCGGGTGGCGCCAGCCGATTGCCAGCGTTTCGTTCGTAGCGCACGACCTCATAGTCCAGGCCCAACTCTTCGAGCAGCCACAGGACGCGTTGCGAGCGGCTGTCGTTCAGATGGTGGACTTTGATCATGGGTCGGCTCCGGGCGACGAGGCGTGACTATTCGCAACGCCGCCCCAGAAGTCGAGCGGCGATTGCAGTCTCAGCGCGGGCGGCGGCCGCTCCAGCGTCCGCGCGGTTGCGGCGCGACCTTAGGCTTGGCGCCTTCGCGGCGGTTGCGCCAGACCTCATAGGCCAGGGTCGCCAGGGCCAGTTTGCCGGCGTGACGACCCGCGACGCGGCGGCCGCCCTTGGAGAGCAGCAGGCTGCCGATCAGCGGGACGAGTTTGTTCAGACGGGACATGATTGAGTTCCTTTCGTCGTCCCAACGCGCCGTGCGCGATCAGGGTTCGCCCTGCGACGACATGAACTGTCAGCGACCGGCAGAAGGTTTGGCGCGCGCGACGCGCCGAGCGGTGCTAGCGCTAGGGCATGAGCCAATCCCGCATCGCCGCCTTCTTCACCTCCTTGAGCTTTTTCGTCATCGCGGCGCTGGTCGCCGGCGTCGTCGTCGGCGCCCTGGCGCAAGGGTCGCAGGCCGCCTGGCTGACCGGCGCCTTGGGCGTGGTCGAGAGCCTTGGCCAGGTGTGGCTGAACGCCCTGCGCATGACCGTCATTCCCCTGGTCTTCAGCCTGCTGGTGACCGGCATCGTCTCCATCGCCGATGCGGCGGCGACGGGCCGGATCGCGGCGCGGTCGCTGGTGGTGTTCGCGGTGCTGCTGGTCGGGGCGACGATCTATGCGATCCTGGCGGGGCTGGGCCTGCTCGCGGTCTGGCCGATCGATCCGGAGGCGGGGCGAGGACTGCTGGCGGGCGTCAGCGCCGAATCGCTGGCGACCGTGGGCGAGGCGGCGCGCACCGACGGCCTGCGCGCCTTCCTGGCCAGTCTGGCGCCGGCCAACGTCATCAAGGCGGCGTCCGACGACGGGGTGCTGGCGGTGGTGGTCTTCGCCGTCGCCTTCGGCTTCGCCGCAACGCGGATCAAGGCCGAGCTGCGGCGGCCCCTGGCCGGCTTCTTCGAGGCCGTGGCCGAAACCATGGTGGTCATCGTCCACTGGGTGCTGCTGGCCGCGCCGTTCGGCGTGTTCGCCCTGGCGCTGGGCGTGGGTTTGCGCGCGGGCCTGGGGGTGGCGGGGACGCTGGCCCACTATGTCGCCATCGTCTGCCTCAGCCAGATCGGCCTGATCCTGATCATCTATGTCGTGGCGATCGTGTGGGGTCGGATTTCGCTGGCCCGTTTCGCGCGCGCCGTGGCCCCGGCCCAGGTCGTCGCCGTCTCGACCCAGTCGTCGCTGGCCAGCCTGCCAGTCATGATCGAGCGCGCGCGTGACTGGCTGGGCGTGCCGCAGACGTCGGCGGGTCTGGTGCTGCCGCTGGCGGTGGCGGTTTTCCGCATCACCAGCCCGGTCGCCAACCTGGCGGTCTGCCTCTATGTGGCGCAGTTGCACGGGGTGGAGCTGGGGCTCGGCGTGCTGATCGCCGGCGGACTGACGGCCATCGCCGTGTCCATCGCCTCGGTGGGCCTGCCCGGCCAGGTCAGCTTCTTCGCCGCCATCGGCCCAATCTGCCTGGCCATGGGCCTGCCGCTGGGGGTGCTGCCGCTGCTGCTGGCGGTCGAGGTCATCCCCGACATCTTCCGCACCGTCGGCAATGTCACCGCCGACCTGGCCGCGACCCGGATCGTGGCCGGCGAAGATGGGGCGGGCGAAGACGGTCGCGCTACAGAATGACCCAGGCGGCGCCGCCCGCCAGCAGGATTAGGTGAAGCAGGACGACCAAGCCGAACTGCGTCCTGAACGGCTCCTTGCGGGTCTTGTGGCGCAGGATGTGCTGGCCCATCCACGCGCCCAGCCCGCCGATCAGGCCGAACAGCAACAAGGTGGATTCCGGCGTGCGCCACAGGCCCGCCTTGGCGCGCCGCTTGTCCCTGGCGAAGGCGAGGAACCCCAGGACTTCGCCGCACAGGATGGCGATCAGGGCCAGATCGAGATTGGACATCGGCGTGGCTCCGGCGTTCGGCCGCTACAGCCTTGCAGCGTGCGGCCGAAAACCGGAGATTTCGTCAACGTCAGGCGTAGTCCTGGATCGCCCGCACATCCAGGTCGCCAGCCTTGATCGCGCCGATGGCCTGGGCCGCCGCCAGGGCGCCGGCTGTGGTGGTGTAGTAGGGCATCTTCATCATCAGGGCGGTGCGGCGCAGCGAGAAGCTGTCCTGCAGCGACTGCTTGCCCGATGTGGTGTTGAAGACCAGTTGGACCTCGCCGTTTTTCATCGCGTCCACAATGTGCGGGCGGCCTTCCAGCACCTTCTTGACCAGCTTCACCTCCAGCCCCTGCTCGACCAGATAGGCGTGTGTCCCGCCGGTGGCCATCAGGCTGAATCCTTCGGCCAGCAGCGTTTTGGCGGCGTCGACGATGAAGGGCTTGTCCTCATCCTTGACCGAAATGAAGGCGCAGCCCGAGGTCGGCAGGGTGGTGCCGCCGCCGATCTGGGACTTGGCGAAGGCGCGGGCGAAGGCGGGGGCTATGTCGGCCTCTCCCGGCCGCTTGAAATCCAGGCCCATGACCTCGCCGGTCGAGCGCATCTCCGGGCCCAGGACGGTGTCCACCCCGGCGAAGCGGGCGAACGGGAAGACGGCTTCCTTGACCGCGATATGGTCGTAGGGCTTGTCCGTCAGACCGAACGACTTCAGCGGCACGCCGGCCATGACCTTGGCGGCGATCGAGGCGATGGGCTGGCCGATGGTCTTGGCCACGAAGGGCGCGGTGCGGCTGGCGCGCGGATTGACCTCCAGCACGAAGATGCGCGGGCTTTCGCTGTGCGGCTCCTCGATGGCGAACTGCACATTCATCAGGCCGCGCACCTTCAGGGCCTTGGCCATTTCGGTCGTCTGGCGCTTCAGCTCGGTGACGATCTCGGGCCGCAGTGAGAAGGGCGGCATGGAGCAGGCGCTGTCGCCCGAGTGCACGCCGGCTTCCTCGATATGCTCCAGGACGCCGGCCACAAAGACCGTCTCGTCGTCGCACAGGGCGTCCACGTCCACCTCGGTGGCGCGGTTTAGATAGTGGTCGATCAGGACAGGATCGTCGCCCGAGACGCGCATGGCCTCGTGGACGTAGCGGTCCAGTTGCTCGCGGTCGTGGACGATCATCATGCCGCGACCGCCCAGGACGTAGGAGGGGCGCAGGACGACGGGGTAGCCGACCTCTTCGGCCTTCTGCGCAGCCTCCTCGGCCGAACGGGCCAGGCCGTTGGGCGGCTGGCGCAGGCCGATGCCCTCCAGCATCTGCTGGAAGCGTTCGCGGTCCTCGGCCAGGTCGATGGAGTCGACGCTGGTGCCCAGGACGGGGATGTTGTCCTCCTGCAGGGCGTGGGCCAGTTTCAGCGGGGTCTGGCCGCCGAACTGGACGACGCAACCGATAAGGTCGCCGTTCGAGCGCTCGACCTCGATCAGCTCCAGCACGTCCTCGGCCGTCAGCGGCTCGAAATACAGGCGGTCGGAGGTGTCGTAGTCGGTCGAGACGGTTTCGGGGTTGCAGTTGACCATGATGCTCTCGACGCCGATCTGGCCGAACGCAAAGGCTGCGTGGCAGCAGCAGTAGTCGAACTCGATGCCCTGGCCGATCCGGTTCGGACCGCCGCCCAGGATGATGGCCTTCTTCTTGTTCGTCGGCTCCGACTCGCACTCGGGAATTTGGCCGAGCGCACCGGTCTCATAGGTCGAATACATATAGGCGGTGGCGCTGGCGAACTCGGCGGCGCAGGTGTCGATCCGCTTGAACACCGGGCGGACGTTCAGGCCGCGACGGGCGGTCCGGACGGATTTTTCGCTCTGGCCGGTCAGTTGCGCCAGACGGGCGTCTGAGAAGCCCTTGGACTTCAGGCGGCGGAACTCGGTCGGGTCGGTCGGCAGGCCTTTGACACGGACATGGCCTTCCTCGCGCACGATGTCGGCGATCTGGCGCAGGAACCAGGGTTCGTAGGCGCAGGCGGCGTTGACCTCCTCGACCGTCAGGCCGTGGCGGAAGGCTTGGGCGATGACGCGGATGCGGTCGGGAGTCGGAACGCCCAGGGCGCGGACGACGGCGCCGCGGGCCGTGGCGTCGTCTTCGGCGCCGGCCACCCCTTCAATCTCGATTTCGTCGAAGCCCGACAGGCCGGTTTCAAGCCCGCGAAGCGCCTTCTGCATCGATTCCTGGAAGGTGCGGCCGATGGCCATCACCTCGCCCACCGACTTCATCGAGGTGCCCAGCAGGGGCTCCGAGCCGGGGTATTTCTCAAAGGCGAAGCGCGGGATCTTGGTGACGACATAGTCGATCGACGGCTCGAAGCTGGCCGGCGTCACCTGGGTGATGTCGTTGGTCAGTTCGTCCAGGGTGTAGCCGACCGCCAGACGCGCCGCGACCTTGGCGATGGGGAAGCCGGTGGCCTTGGACGCAAGGGCCGACGAGCGCGACACGCGCGGGTTCATCTCGATCACGACCATGCGGCCGTCGGCGGGGTTGATCGCCCACTGGACGTTCGAGCCGCCCGTCTCGACGCCGATCTCGCGCAGCACATTGATCGAGCCCGTCCGCATCCGCTGATATTCCTTGTCGGTCAGCGTCAGGGCGGGGGCGACGGTGATAGAATCTCCGGTGTGGACGCCCATCGGATCGACGTTCTCGATCGAGCAGATGATGATGCAGTTGTCCGCCGTGTCGCGGACGACCTCCATCTCATATTCCTTCCAGCCTAGGACCGACTCCTCGATCAGCACCTCAGTGGTCGGCGACAAATCCAAGCCGCGCAGGACGATCTCCTCGAACTCCTCGCGGTTGAAGGCGATACCGCCGCCGGTGCCGGCCAGGGTGAAGGACGGACGGATGACAGCGGGCAGGCCGACGAACTCCAGCCCTTCCAACGCCTCCTCCATCGAATGGGCGGCTTTGGAGCGGGGGCTCTCCAGACCCAGCTTGTCCATCGCGTCGCGGAATTTCTGGCGATCCTCGGCCTTGTCGATGACCTCGGCCTTGGCGCCGATCATCTCGACGCCATGCCTGGCCAGAGCGCCGGATTCATGCAGGGCCAGGGCGGTGTTCAGCGCGGTCTGGCCGCCCATGGTCGGCAACAGGGCGTCGGGCTTTTCCTTGATGATGATCTTCTCGACCATCTCGGGCGTGATCGGCTCGATGTAGGTGGCGTCGGCCACCTCCGGGTCGGTCATGATGGTGGCGGGGTTCGAGTTGACCAGGATGACCCGGTAGCCTTCCGCCTTCAGCGCCTTGCAGGCCTGAACGCCGGAATAGTCGAACTCGCACGCCTGGCCGATGACGATCGGGCCGGCGCCGATGATGAGGATGGACTTGATGTCTGTGCGCTTGGGCATCGCCAGCTCTTCTTCTTATTGAACGCTAGTGGGTCACGACCGCGCATTCCCAGCCGTCATATTCAAGCTGGAAGGCCGCGGCCCAGGTCTGCATCATGGCCGAGGTCGCCGCAAAGGACGCCTCGTCCACCGCCATGGTCGTTTCGAGCACCGTCATGTCGTCGGCGCCGCGTGTCAGGAAGCCGGCGCGCCGTGCGATTTCGTTCAGGTCGCCGTGGTCGCCCTCGCCATAGAAGTAGAACAGCGTATGGCGCGGCGTCACGCCGCTGTCGCCCTGTTCGGCCAGCGCCGCGCGCACCATGGCGTCGCGTTCGTCATGACGGATGTCCGAGGCGTCCAAGGGAGTGCGTCGTCCTTCGTTCTCTGTCGTTCTCTGGGCGCGCGAGAAGCCCCCGCAGAGCCTGGCCCTGCGACGCTCACGTCTGCTTGTCGGTTAAGCGGCCCGTTTAGAGAGGGAGGGGCCGCCTGACAAGGGAGGTGGCGCTCTTATAAAAAAAGGGCGGCCATAGGCCGCCCCTTCTCGTCATTCAGTTTGTCGTCTTACCAGGCGCGGTAGTTAAGCCCGATGAAGAAACGACGGCCGTAGGGGTCGAAGTTGCTGTAAAGCGTTTGACCCAACTGCGGCGCCTGTTCCGCGTCAAAGGCGTTCGTGACGCCAGCACGCAGCGACAGATTATCACGGACATTGTAGCGGACCGTGAAATCGTTGCGCATGAAGTTACCGGTGTTGTTCAAATCTTGCGCGCGGTTGTCGGCGTTCAAGATCAAGTCACGGTTGCGGTTGATGTTCTGAGCAGACTGCCAATCCACCGACCAGTTGACACTCCAAGTATCATTGGGCGTGTAGGTAAGCGACGAAGTGAAGCGGACATTCGGGAAGAACAGATTGCCACGGTCGCTTGTGTAGTTGGCGGCATTAGTAGAGTCGAGGAAGTTTTCCTGCTCGATCAGCCAAGAACCCGCCAGCGAGTAATCCAGGCGACCCCAGTTGCGGCCAACCATCTCGTCGAAGTCGAAACCATAACGTGCGGTGAAGTCCAGACCACGCGTGGTCAGGGCCGCATAGTTCAGCGCGCCTTCGACGAAACCGCCAATCGGATCGTTCGCCGGAGCGCCCAAGCCGAACGGAATCTGCGGATTATTACGGAAGATGGTGGCGCAGGCGGAGTTATTCAGACCCGGGCCATTGACGCAGTTGTTGGCGGCAGTCTGAGCCGACACGAAGGCGATCACCTGCGTAATCTCGATTTCATAGTAATCGAGCACCAAGCTGAAGTTCGGAATGAACCGGGGCTGCAATACGGTCGAGAAGGTGAAGGATTCCGACTCTTCGGGTGTCAGGTTGGGGTTGCCACCCGTTACGCCCGATACGCCGCTGCCGTACACCGGGTTGAAGTCATCGGTGTTGGTTGCAGTATTTCCGGCAAAGTCGAAGGTCAGGCCGCTAGCTTGCGCCAGGGCCGTACAGTTGGCGATCCGATTGGCGCGAATTTCCGCCGTTTGCAAAGCAATATTTGCTGTGGCGCAGGGATCAACAAAGCCGTTGGCGAAAGTTTCGCCCAGCGGGGAGAAGTTTTCGCTGAGGTCAGGTGCCCGGAAGGACGTATTGAAGCTAGTCTTGAATGTGATGTCGCGGATCGGACGATAGATCAGGTTCACGCCGTAAACGTCACCTGTTCCCGCAGTGCTGTAGTCAAAGTAACGATACGATCCGCTCAGTTCAGCGTACTCGCCTAGAATGGAGTCGCGGAACAGCGGCAGCGACAGTTCCGTGAAACCTTCGTCGCTAGTATATTCCGCACCCGGGAAGTCCGGACCACCGTTCAGGAACAGCGCACGCCCGGCAGTGGAGGCGTCACGTCCGACAGCTTCGGTGTATTCGCGACGATGCTCGTAACCCAACGCCAAACCGATCGGACCGGCGCCCCAGAAGTCCCACAGCTGGCCGGAAACCGATGCGATGGCGTCTTCCTGCTCATTACGCTCGGTGTAGTTGACGAACGCATTGATGTAGTCGCGAGCAGCTTGGCTCTGGTTGCCGACGCCGAAGATGTTCAGCGGTTGGCAGTTGGCGACCGCGTCACGACCGACCTGGCTGTCACGCAGATCATTGAAGGGCAGGAAGTAGTCGTCTAGCGGGAGGCCTTGAGCGTTCAGCAGTTGCGAACGGCACACAATGGCGCCGGGCGTGCCAAGGATGCCAGCCGTGTCTCGCACGGCGTCGGCCGCCAAGTTGACCCGTAGGGCATCTGTGCCGGTTTCCGTCTCTTCAACCTCGACCTGACCATAGGTGTAGGACAGGCTCCAATCGACGTTCTTGACGAAGGACACCGAGTCCAAGCTGCCTTGAACGCCGGCCACGAAGCGTAGCAGGTCACGCGTGCTGTATTGGTCGCGGTTTTCGCCGAACAGGGTGTGACGCGCATAAGGGGCTGCGGCCGTACCAGCGACAGTGCTCGGCCCGGTCGCGGTTGGCGGATTGTAGAGAGTGATACGGTTTGCGTAGATCGCCTGACGCAGATTGTCAGGGATGTAGGCGTTATCGGCGATACGCAGACCTTGGCGATTGAAGAAGTTGTAGTTCGAACCGATCTGGTTCGCTGTGGTCGCGGTACCGTAGAAGCTGTTCGGCAGGTCATCTCCGAGGATGAAGTCGTAGAAGTCTGGTTGAGACGAGAAGTGCGTGTCTTCGGTCACATATTTGGCTTCGACGAAGGCCAGGATGTCGTTGGTGACCTTGAAGTTCGCGCCGACCTGATAACGCTGAGACTCCGAGGCGGGGACGCGCGTGATGGTCGAGAACTCGGCCGGTTGATCGCCGTCGCCGCCGATGGTCAGCGGACGGTTGATTCCGGTGTTGCCGATACGTTGGCCGAAGTTGGCCAGACGGGCGGTCGTGCCATCGAACACCCAGGTGCGACCCGGTTCGACCGAGAAGCAGTTCGCGCTGCTGCCGCCGATCGCGGTGACGACGCTAGCGCAGTTGGCGTACGGCACGTCCGGATCGTTCAGCGAACTGGCCTGCTGGTTGTTAGCCAAGGTCGTCTGGCCCCAACGCGGGCGTTGGAGGGTGCGGTAACCGTAAAACAGCTGGTTGTCGCGGTCGCCGTCATAACGAGCGTTGGTCGGATCGGCGTCGATGCCGACCAGGCCACGGGCATTACGAAGCCAGTCGATGTCCATCGACTGCACTTCGTCAAGCTTCTCGTACTCGCCGAAGCCGTAGACATTCAGGCGATCGTCAAAGAAGTTCTTGCCCAGCAGGGCCGAAACACGGCGGGTCGCTTCGCCGTTATCGTTGATCATGCCATAGTTGGCGTCCAATTCCAGACCTTCGAAGTCCTTGCGCAGGACGAAGTTCAGAACGCCCGAGACGGCGTCGGCACCGTAAACCGACGATGCGCCACCCGTGATAATTTCGATGTTCTGGATCAACAGTCGGGGGATGGTGTCGACGTCAACCGACAGTGTGCCGCCCTGTGAACCTACGTGGCGACGGCCATCGACCAAGGTCAAGGTACGACCGGCGCCGAGCGAGCGCAGGTTGGCGAATGAAAGGCCGCCGATACCGAGGACGCCCGTGCTGTCGGAAGGCACTTGTGAGTTCGACAGGGCCGGAATCGTAGCGAGATAGTCGATGACAGTCGATTGGCCGGTGGTCAGCAGTTGCTCGCCAGAAACCTGAATGAGCGGGGTCGCCGAGTTCACTGGGTCGCGCCGGATGCGTGAGCCGGTAACGACGATTTCTGCAACCTGATCTGCGGGCTGAGCCTGAGCCGACACTGGTCCTGCGTTGAGCGTTTCCTGATCAGTCGTTTGTGCTGCGACACTGGTCGTAACGAGCACGCCCGCCAAGACAGTAGATGTCAAAAGAAGATGGCGCATAAATTCTCCCTGAGCAGATGCGGCATTGTGAAGTCTATAACATGTTCAAACCGCCATGTGATGGGCACAAAGCTGACACAGGTGGCTGCGTCAAGCGCCGCGATCATCAAACTGTCACTCGGGTGAAAGGATTTCAAAACCTGTCGTAAAAGAAGCACGTCTGCATTTCGGTGACTGAAATTAATTATCGACCAGCGCGCATCTTGGTCGATATTTCATTGGTCGATCGCGCGATCCAGTTGGGGAGTTCGTCGATGCGGGCGAGGGAGACGTAGCGTGGCTCGTCCACCGGGGCGTCGGCCAGTTCGTGGGCCCAGGTGACGTGATAGGGGATGTGGACGCCGAAGGCGCCGGCGGCGATGGCGGGCAGGACGTCGGACTTCATGGAGTTGCCGGCCATGACGGCCTCGGCCGGGCCGGTGCCGTGGCGGGTGAAGACCCGCTCGTAGGTGGCGCGATCCTTTTCGGAGACGATCTCGACGGCGCTGAACAGGTCGCCCAAGCCTGAGGCCGCCAGCTTGCGTTCCTGATCCAAGAGGTCGCCCTTGGTGATCAGGACCAGGCGGTATTTTTCGGACAGTTCGGCGACGACCGCATCCACGCCGGGCAGGGTCTCGACCGGGTGAGCCAGCATCTCGCGGCCGGCGGCCAGGATCTCGCGGACGACATGGGGCGGAGCCTCGCCGTTCGTCAGCTCCATCGCCGTCTCGATCATCGACAGGGTGAAGCCCTTGATGCCGTAGCCATAGAGACGCAGGTTGCGTTGCTCGGTTTCGGCCAGGCGCGCCTCGATGGTCGCCTCGTCGCCGTGGTCGGCCAGAAGATCGACGAACCGCGCATGGGTCAGGCGGAAGATCGTCTCGTTGTGCCAGAGGGTGTCGTCGGCATCGAGGCCGACCGTGGTGATACTCATGCCGCGCCCCTATCATGGGACGAACGCGGAAGGGAGACGCGATGAACGGATCGGCGGTGGTGATCGGGGCGACGGGCGGCATCGGCCGGGCGATGATCGAGCGGATCGTGGCGGACGGCGCGTTCGAGGCGGTGTGGGCCGTGTCGCGGTCGGGCGCGGATGTGGCGGGTGCGCTAGGGTTGGCGGCGGATCTGGAGCATGAGGCCAGCCTGGCGTCCGCCGCCGAACGGATCGGCCAGGGACCGGCGCCGACGTTGATCGTCGTGGCGACCGGGGTGCTGCACGACGGGCTCCAGCCGGAACGGTCGTTTCGTCAGTTGGATGCGGAACACCTGTTGCGGGACTACCGCGTCAATGCGATGGGGCCGGCGCTGGCGGCGAAACATCTGCTGCCGCTGATGCCGCGCGATCGACGCGCGGTGTTCGCGGCCCTGTCGGCGCGGGTGGGGTCGATCGCCGACAATCGGCTGGGCGGCTGGCACGCCTATCGGGCGTCCAAGGCGGCGCTGAATATGATCCTGCGCAATCTGTCGGTCGAGATGGCGCGCAGCCATCCGCAGGCGGTGATCGCCGGTCTACATCCCGGCACGGTGGCGACGGACCTCAGCGCGCCGTTCCAGAAGGGGGTGGCGGAGGGCAAGCTGTTCACGGCGGACTATTCTGCCGAGCGGCTGCTGTCCGTGCTGTCGAACCTGACCCCGGCCGACAGCGGCGGCGTCTTCGCCTGGGACGGGGTGCGGGTGCCGGAATAGCGCGCAGTCGTGACTTGAGCGAGACGGCCGACTGACGTCAGATGGCGCTCATGCGTCTGAGCGTTTCCGCCCGGCTTTTCAGCCTCATGTTGCTCGGCCTGCCGCTGAGCGTTCCGGCCGTGGCCCAACCGGCAGATTCGCCGGTTGTCGATCCGGTGGTCGCCGCAGCGCCCTCGCGTGACCGCGCGCGGCTGAATCAGCGGGTGTTCGACCGG
This sequence comes from Brevundimonas sp. UBA7838, assembly GCF_002500885.1. NCBI lineage: Bacteria > Pseudomonadati > Pseudomonadota > Alphaproteobacteria > Caulobacterales > Caulobacteraceae > Brevundimonas > Brevundimonas sp. UBA7838. The sequence continues at coordinate 6,952 of NZ_DLTK01000032.1, read as the reverse complement.
GTGTGGAGCGAGGTGCGGCGGGGCTATTACGATCCGACCCTGCACGACGTGGATTGGAACGCCGCGCGGGCGACGTTCCGGCCCCAAGCCCTGGCGGCGAGCGACGAGCGGGGGCTGTACCGCGTCATCAATGCGATGCTGGATCTGCTGGACGACGGTCATGCGGCGGCCAGTCCGCCGGCGGCGGTGCGGCGTCAGGAGGCGCAGTTCGCCCGGCGCGCCGTGATGGGCCTGACCCTGATGCGGGGCGAGACGCCGGACGATTGGACCGTCGAGCGTGTCCGGCCGGGCTCGCCGGCCGAGGCGGCGGGCGTGCAGATGGGCTGGACCCTGAACTCGGTCGATGGGAAGCCCTGGGGACCGGATGTCGAGACCTATGACGGGGTTCCGGTGCAGTTGGTCCTGACCGACGATGCGGGACAGCGGCGCGAGACCACCCTGACGCCACGGGTGATGGAGGCCATTGAGCCGTTCACCGCCGACAAGTCACGGCCGGGGGTGCTGGTGCTGCGCGTCGAGCAGTTCGACAAAGGTCTGGGCGCCTGGATGGGCAGCGAGCTAGAAGGTCTGCCGCCGGACGTCGACGTGGTGCTGGACCTGCGCGGCAATCCCGGTGGGCGGCTGATGGAGGCGGAATCGGTCCTGACCTGTTTCCTGCCGCGCGGTCAGGTCTGGGCGACGCGGACGGGACGCAGCGGCCGGCCGGTGGTTCTGAGGGCGGCGGGCGACTGCGGCGATCGGCGCGATCCCCTGGCCAATGATGTGGCGGTTCTGGTGGACCAGGGCAGCCGCAGCGCTGCAGAGTTGACGCCTGCCGCCTTGCAGGAGGCGCGGCGCGGCATCGTGGTGGGCGAGAAGACGGGAGGATCGGTGCTGATCGCTCAGGAGACCAATCTGCCGGACGGCGGGCGGCTGACGCTGAGCCGGGCGGACTTCGTGACTTCGGGCGGGATTCGGCTGGAGAAGCGGGGGGTCACGCCGGACATCGCCGCGCCTCGCACCGTGGCCCAACGCCGCGCGGGCGACGATCCGACACTGGAGACGGCGATCGCCGCCCTTCAGGTCGAGGATCGCGCCAGGGCCGACACACCCGCCAGCGGCCTCTAGATCAGCAGCATTTGAACCCGCCGGCGCCGCCAAAGCGGCGCTGCTCGTGCAGGCGGAAGAAGGCGGTCTTGTCCAGCGGCGGCTGGTCGGGATGGGTCGCCGCCGCGTGATCGACATAGGCCTGATAATCCGGCTGACCGATCATGGCGCCGGCCGTGCGCCGAACGCCGCGACCCCACCGCAGGGCGGTGTCGCGGCACAGGCACAGCAGGTCGTCTTGCGACGGGTTAGGCACGGGCCGCATCCGCCGCCTCGTCGGCCGCCGTCAGTTGGTGGCTTTCCGGATACTCGCGCACCGTCGGGCGGTTGTTCGCATAGGCCTTGCGGCACGCCAGGACGCCATAGACGACCATGGTGACGACCACGAACAGGAAGCCCGCTGTCAGCGTCGAGTTGACGTAGTCGTTGACCACGATGCGGTGCATGTCGCCGATGCTCTTGGCCGGGGCGATCAGTTCGCCGGCGCCCAGCGCCTCCTGATATTTGCGGGCGTGGGACAGGAAGCCGATGCGGACATCCGGGTGGAACAGCTTCTGGAAGCCCGCCGTCAGGGTGCAGATCAGCAGCCAGGTCGCGGGAACGACCATGACCCAGGCGAACTTCTCGCGCTTCATCCTGAACAGCACGACGGTGCCCAGGATCAGAGCGACGGCGGCCAGCATCTGGTTGGCGATGCCGAACAGGGGCCACAGGCTGTTAATGCCACCCAGCGGATCGACCACGCCAGTGTAGAGGAAATAGCCCCATAGCCCGACCGTCAGGGCCGTGGCGACGACGTTGGCGCCCCACGACTTGGTCTCGCGCATCTTGGGCACGGCGACGCCCAGCAGGTCTTGGATCATGAAGCGGCAGACGCGGGTGCCGGCGTCGACGGTGGTCAGGATGAACAGGGCCTCGAACAGGATGGCGAAGTGATACCAGAAGGCCATCATGGCCTTGCCGCCGATCACGCCGGACAGGATGTGCGCCATGCCGACCGCCAGGGTCGGGGCGCCGCCTGCGCGCGACAGGATCGAATGTTCGCCCACGTCACGCGCCAGCTGCTCAAGCTCTCCGGGCGTGATGTGGAAGCCCCACTGCGCCACGGCGGCGGCGGCTGAGACCGCATCGTTGCCGATGACGGCGACCGGGCTGTTCATGGCGAAATAGACGGCCGGATCCAGAACCGTGGCGGCGATCAGGGCCATGACGGCGACGAAGCTTTCGCACAGCATGGCGCCGTAGCCGATCATGGGGATTTGGGCCTCGTTCTCCAGCAGCTTGGGCGTGGTGCCCGAGGAGATCAGCGCGTGGAAGCCCGACACCGCGCCGCAGGCGATGGTGATGAACAGGAAGGGGAACAGGGCGCCGGCGAAGACCGGGCCGGTGCCGTCGATGAAGGGGGTGATGGCCGGCATCTGCAGGTGCGGGCGCACGATCAGAATGCCGACGGCCAGGGCCACGATCGCGCCGATCTTCAGGAAGGTCGACAGATAGTCACGCGGCGCCAGAAGCAGCCACACCGGAATGACCGAGGCGATGAAGCCATAGACCATCATCAGGATCGCCAGAGTCGGGCCGGTCAGCGTGAAGGCCGGGCCCCAGAACGGATCGGCCGCGATATGGCCGCCGCCGATGATGGCCAGGATCAGCAGGACGACCCCGATCACCGAAACCTCGCCCACGCGGCCCGGCCGCAGAAAGCGGGTGTATAGGCCCATGAAGATGGCGATGGGGATGGTGGCGGCGACGGTGAAGGTGCCCCACGGGCTTTCGGCCAGGGCCTTGACCACGACCAGGGCCAGAACCGCCAGGATGATGACCATGATCATCAGGACGCCGACCTGGGCGATGATGCCGGGGATGTTGCCCATTTCGGTGCGGATCATGTCGCCCAGCGACTTGCCGTCGCGGCGCGTGGACATGAACAGGACCATCATGTCCTGCACCGCCCCCGCCAACACGGCGCCGACCAGGATCCACAGGACGCCCGGCAGATAGCCCATCTGGGCGGCCAGAACCGGCCCGACCAGCGGGCCCGCGCCGGCGATGGCGGCGAAGTGGTGGCCGAACAACACGTTCTTGGGCGTCGGCACATAGTCCAGCCCGTCGTTGCGCCGCATGGCCGGGGTCAGGCGCGCGGGGTTCAGCTGCATGACCTTGTTGGCCAGGTAGCGGCTGTAGAACCGATAGGCGATCGCATAGGTGCAGACCGCGGCGACCACCATCCAGACCGCGCTGATGCTCTCGCCCTGATGCAGGGCTATGACGCCAAGGGACACCGCCCCCAGGATGGCGATGGCGCCGAAGATTATGGGTGTGCTGAGTTTGCCCACGACAGATCCCTCCCGGCCGGCTGACTGCGACCCTCGCCCTTGGTTTGCACCACAATCCGGGACAAGGCCAATCGACTAAAGTCGTAGAAATACGTCTCCTCCCCATTCATGGGGAGGTGGCTCGAAGCGCAGCGGAGAGACGGAGGGGTTCTCCACAGCATCACGAGCGCCAATGGGACTTCAGGAACCCCACCACCGCTTCGCGGTCCTCCTCCCCGCTAGCGGGGAGGAGACGGCGGTGTCAGTTCCGAACGACTTTGACCCGTCCGGCGGCTTCCCGCGCGCGGTCGCGGGCCTGTTCGACGTCGGCGCCGCGGGCGACAGCCACGCCCATGCGGCGGCGCTCGAAGGCCTCGGGCTTTCCGAACAGACGCAGATCGGCGGTCGGGACCGACAGGGCCTCCGCGACGCCCTCGAAGGCGACCCCTTGCGCGTCCATGCCGCCATAGATGACGGCGCTGGCGGCGGGTTCACGCTGGTTCACGTCGACGGGCAGACCCAGGATGGCGCGGGCGTGCAGCGCAAACTCACTCATCGTCTGGCTAGCCAGGGTGACCAGGCCGGTGTCGTGCGGGCGGGGCGAGACTTCGGAGAACCAGACCTGGTCGCCCTTGGCGAACAGTTCGACGCCGAAGACGCCGTAACCGCCCAGCGCCTCGGTGACCTTGGCGGCGATGTCCTGGGAGGCGGCCAGCGCAGCGGGCGTCATGGGCTGCGGCTGCCAGCTTTCGACGTAGTCGCCCTCGACTTGGCGATGGCCGATGGGCGCGCAGAAATCGGTGCGGATCGAGCCGTCGGCGTCGCGCGAGCGGACGGTTAGCAGGGTGATCTCGAAGTCGAAGTCGATGCGTCCCTCGACGATGACGCGGGCGCTGGCGACCCGGCCGCTGTCCTGGGCGTAGGTCCAGGCGTCGGCGATTTCATCGGCGCCTTCGACGAAGGACTGGCCTTTGCCCGACGAGGACATGACCGGCTTGACGAAGTTGGGATAGCCGACGGCCTTGGCGCCGGCGGCCAGTTCGTCGGCCGAGCCGGCGAAGGCGTAGGGGCTGGTGGGCAGGCCCAGCTCTTCGGCGGCCAGTTTGCGGATGCCCTCGCGGTTCATCGTCAGTTGCACGGCGCGAGCCGTCGGGACGACCGTCGCCATGCCGGCGGCCTCGATATCGGCCAGAACCTCGGTGGCGATGGCCTCAATCTCGGGCACGATGAAGTGTGGGGCCTCGGCCAGGATAACGCCGTTCAGCACCTGGGCGTCGGTCATGGGGATGACGTGGCTGCGGTGCGCGACCTGCATGGCCGGCGCGTTGGGATAACGATCGACGGCGATGACTTCGACGCCGAGCCGCTGAAGCTCGATGGCGACCTCCTTGCCCAGTTCGCCCGAGCCCAGCAGCATGACGCGCACGGCGGTGTCGGAAAGCGGGGTGCCGAGTTTCATGGGCGTCAGGCTCCGGTAGCGGGTTCGATCAGGTCCCAGGCGTTGCCGTAGAGGTCTTCGAAGACCACCACCTTGCCATAGGTCTCATGTCGCGGGGTTTCGCGAAAGTGGACGCCGGCGGCAAGCCAGGCGGCGTGGTCGCGTATCAGGTCGTCGGTTTCCAGAAACAGCCAAACCCGGCCGCCGGCCTGGTTTCCGACCTGGGCCTTTTGGGCGTCGGTCGTGGCGCGCGCCAGCAGCAGGCTGGTCTCGCCGCCTTTGGGGGTGACGCGCACCCAGCGTTTGCCCCCGCCCATGTCGGTATCCTCGCTGAGGTCGAAACCCAGCTTTCCGACATAGAAGGCGACGGCCGCGTCATAGTCGTGAACAAGCAGGCTGATCGCGCCGATGCGGCTCATGGCTTCTGCTTTCAAAAAATCTCCCCCGTGAAGCGTCGCGCACGGGGGAGTGATCCGAGTTTTAAAGCCGCGCCTTGACCGCCGCGACGATGGCGTCCGATGTGATGCCGAACTTCTCGTACAGAACCTCGGCCGGGGCCGAGGCGCCGAAGCCGGTCATGCCGATGAAGGCGCCGTCTTCGCCGATGAAGCGTTCCCAGCCTTGCTTGATCGCGGCTTCCACGGCGACGCGGACCGTGCCGCGGCCGATCACCGAGGCCTGGTAGGCGGCGTCCTGCTGTTCGAACAGTTCGAACGAGGGGACCGAGACGACGCGGGTCGGCGTACCTTCGGCCTCGAGGGTTTCGGCGGCCTTCAGCGCCAGGGCCAACTCCGTGCCGGTGCCGAACAGAGTGACCTTGGCCTCGCCACTGGCGGCCTTGATCTCATAGGCGCCCTTCGCCGACAGGTTTTCGGTCGAGGCGACGGTGCGGACGGCCGGGGTCTTCTGACGCGACAGGGCCAGGGCCGACGGCGCGGTCTTGGTCTGCAGGGCGATCTGCCAGCACTCCATCGCCTCGATGGTGTCGGCGGGGCGGAAGACCAGCAGGTTCGGAATGGCGCGCAGCGCCGCCAGATGTTCGACCGGCTGGTGCGTCGGGCCGTCTTCGCCCAGGCCGATCGAATCGTGCGTCAGGACGTGGATGGCGCGCACGCCCATCAGGGCGCCCAGGCGGATGGCCGGGCGGCTATAGTCCGAAAACACCATGAAGGTGCCGCCGTACGGGATGACCCCGCCGTGCAAGGCCAGGCCGTTCATGGCCGCGGCCATGCCGAACTCGCGGATGCCCCAGTTGACGTAGCGCCCCTCATAGGTCGGCGCGTCCAGGATCGGCGTGCCCTTGACGAAGGTGTTGTTCGAGCCGGTCAGGTCGGCCGAGCCGCCGACCAGTTCGGGAATGGCGGCGAACAGTTCGTCCAGCGCCGCGCCCGACGACTGGCGCGTCGCCTGGGCCGGCTGGGTCTCGACCAGTTCGGCGATCTTGGCGTTCAGGGCGTCGAAGGCGGCCTCGGGCAGGTCGCCCTTCATGGCGCGGATGAAGTCGGCGGCCTGGGACGAGGCGGCGAGGCGGGCCTCCCACTTCTTGCGGTCCTTGGCGCCGCGACGGCCGACCTTCTTCCAGGCGTCGGCGATGGTCTGGGGCATTTCGAAGGGATCGTGATCCCAGGCCAGGCCCAGGCGCGTGGCGGCGATCTCGGCGGCGCCCAGGGCCGCGCCGTGGGTCTTGTGGCTGCCTTCCATCGTGGCGGCGCCCTTGCCGATCTTGGTCTTGCAGGCGATCAGGGTGGGCTTGTCCTGACGCATGGCCCACTTCATCGCGCCCTTGATGGCGTTCATGTCGTGGCCGTCGATGGCCTTGACCGCCCAGCCGGCGGCCTTGAAGCGGGCCTTTTGGTCGGTCGCATCCGACAGCGAGACCTTGCCGTCGATGGTGATCTCGTTGTCGTCCCACAGGACGTGCAGCTTGTTCAGCTTGTAGCGGCCGGCAAGCGCGATGGCTTCCTGCGACACGCCTTCCATCAGGCAGCCGTCGCCGGCGATGACCCAGGTGCGGTGATCGACCAGATCGTCGCCATACTTCGCCGCCAAATGGCGCTCGGCCATGGCGAAACCGACCGAGGTGGCCAGACCCTGGCCCAGCGGGCCGGTGGTG
>NZ_DLTK01000130.1:0-77401 GCF_002500885.1 Brevundimonas sp. UBA7838 | reverse complement strand
TGTGGGTCTCGGTTCAGTCGGCGGCGGCGACGGCGGCGCTCTGGACCGCAGCGTCTGCATTGTTGTTCTTGGCGTCGCGGCGCGCCTTCCAGCGCGGCCGCAGGTGGGTGACGGTCACCCAGGCGGAGCCCAGGGCCGCGATCACGGCGATGACCAGAAAGACGTCGTTGTAGGCCAGCACATTGGCTTGTTGCGTCACCTGACGGCCAAGCAGAACGGCGCCTTCGGCGTTCGCCAGTGCGGGGTCCGTTATCGTCGAAGCATAGGCGCCCGACAGTTGGCGCAGCCGCAAGGCGACCTGCGGGTCCAGCGCCGAAATCCCCGCCGCCAGCTGGTTGGAGTGGTGTTTCTCGCGGATGATCTGGAGCGTTCCGGTCAGGGCCGATCCCGCCAGACCGCCGACGTTCTGAAGCACGCTGAACATGACGATGAAGCTGATCAGGTTCTGCTTGCCCTGGGTCAGCACCTTGACGATGCCGATCATCAGCGCCGGGCCGATGAACATGGCTGAGGCGAAGGCGATCAGGGCTTGGCTGAAATACAGCTGCGCCGGGCGCGTCAGGACCGTCGAATGGCTGTCGATCCAGGCACCGATCGCGATCAGCGCCAGGGCGATGGCGATCGGCTTGTTCAGCTTCTCCATTTTCAGGGTGAAGGCGCTGACCAGGGTGCCGGCGATCATCGACAGCAGGATGACGACGAACAGGCCGTGAAGCTGATCCGGCCCCAAGCCGACGACGGTCAGGAAGCCGACCGCGCCGGACGTCTGTTCCGACAACACGATGCGGATCAGCAGGATCGCCCCGAACAGGCGCAGCAGGTCCGGTCCGGTCAGCCAGCGGGTGTTGATCAGCGGGTTCTTGCGATTGTGTTCGACCAGGAAGGCGGCGGTCAGCAGGATGACGGAGCCGATCAGAGCCCAGCCGATCCAGGCGGCCTGCGTCCACCAGACGATCCGCCCCAGGCCCAGGGCCGCGCACAGCAGGGCCACGCCTGGCGCAAACAGGGCGAAGGTCAAAAAGTCCAGCCGGTCGAACACCCGCAGCCGCTCGGACGGCGGCAGCTTGACCACCTGCACCGCGCCCCAGGCGACCAGGCACAGGCCCAGCTCGAACAGATAGAAGGCGCGCCAATCGCCCAGCTGGAGCAGGCCGGGCATGACGAGGCGCGAAATCGGCACGGCGAAACTGGCCAGGCCGATGCCGATGATCAGCCCCTTCAGCCGGTGTGCGGCCGGGAAGGCCTGGATGATGTAGAGGAAGCCCAGGCTGGAAAGACCCGCACCCGCCATGCCGGCGATGGCCCGGACCAGCAGGGTCGATTGATAGTTGTCGACGAACAGGTGGGCGGCGCAGACCAGCACGAAGGCGCCCAGGAAGATTTGGGTGAACAGGCGCAGGCCGTACTGCATCCGGAACTTGACGAGGATCAGGTTCATGCAGGCGTTGGTCATGACGAAGACGACCGGCAGCCAGGCGGCCTCGGAAATCGTGATCCCCAGCGAGCCTTGCAGGTTCTGGATGTTGGCGGTGACCGCAGCGTTGCCCAGCGATCCGACCATGGCGACCAGCAGGCCGGTCAGGGCGTACTGGATTCGCATCGGCCAGGCGTGATCGGGCGTGGCGGGCGAGCCGGGCATCATCGGCCGCTCGTGCGGCTTCAGCGTCTCGACATACTGTTCCCAAGGCAGGTGCCAGTTGTTGCGGGCCATCAGCGCGGCCCCCCTCGAGGTCTCAGCCCGTCCAGAACAAGCGCGCGGGTGCGCAGCGACACGGCCTGACGCTCGGCTTCGTCTGCGCCCTGAAAACCGGCGCCCAGCAGGGTGGCGATCAGACGGATGTCCATCGGCCGCAGATCCTCCCTCACCAGGCCGGCGGCCTGGGCCCGCTTCAGCGGTGCGGCGCCCGCCTCCATCAAGCTCTGCCGCAAGGGGGTAAGCGCATCTGGCGACCGCACGTTCCGCACGACGCCGGCCAGTCCCGCATTGCGCACCATGTCCTCGGCCAGCCGGTCCAGAAACCAGAAGAAGGCCTGCGGATCATCGCCCTGTTCGGCGGTGCGCCGACCCAGGTCTGCGACGTCGGCCTCCAGCACCGCCAAGGCCAGTTCCGTGCGGTCGGAGAAGTGCCGATACAGGGTGCCGCGCCCCACACCGGCCCGTTCGGCGATCAGATCCAGGGGCGCATCCAACCCTTGGCTGGCGAAGACCGCGCGCGCGGCCTCCAGCACCGCTGCCCGGTTCAGAGCGGCGTCCTTGCGGACAGGTTTTTCGGCAGGGCGCGTCATGGTGAGGCGCGTAAATGGACACGACTGTCCGTTTTGCAAGGGGCGGCTAGAGCGCTTTTTTCAGCACCGCGAATTCCAGCTCGGGTCGGGGCGGAGCGACGGGGAAGGGGCGAGTCTCGCCGGTGGGGGCGTAACCGCGTCGTTCGTACCAGGCGATCAGTTCGGTCCGGCGGTGGATGACGGTCATCTCCATGCGGCGCGCGCCGAAACGCGCGATCGCCTCGCTTTCGGCGGCCGCGAGCAGACGACGGCCGAGGCCGGACGCCTGCAAGGTCGGCTCGACCGTCAGCATGCCGAGATAGGCCAGGTTGTCCCCGGCGCGGGCGACCTGGACGCAGCCGATCAGCGCGCCGTCGCGATGGGCCAGCAGGATGACCCGGTCGGGATCGGCGATCAGGGCCGACAGCTCCGCCGCGCTGGTGCGATCATCGAACAGCAGCTCGGCCTCGTGCGTCCAGCCGGCCTTGGCCGTTTCGCCGCGATAGGCGCGCTCGATCAGCGGATGCAGCGAAGCGACGTCGTCGGGCGTCGCCGCGCGGATGGCGATCTGCGTCACCGGCTGACGCCCAGCTCCGTCAGCAGATGATCCATCCCATAAACGTCGCGCAGGGCCACGGTGACGGCCTGGGTGGTGACGATCACGCTGCGGTTGGTGTTGCGGTCATAGCCATAGGCGTTGCGCTGGGTCAGGACGGTGGAATCGAAGTTTGCTCCGATGATCTCGCCCCGGGCGTTGACCGCCGGCGAGCCGGACGAACCGCCGATGGTGTCGGTCGAGACGGCCATGTCCATCACCGCGTTCGGATCGATCCGGTCCTTGGCGGCCATCAGCTTGGGCGCGACCTTGAACGGTTCGGCGCCGGTGGCGCGGTCCCACAGGCCAGCGAAGGTGGTGAAGGCGCCGAAGCGCTGGCCGGGCACGTCGGAGCCTTCGACCTTGCCATAGGTCAGGCGCAGGGTGCCGGTGGCGTCGGGATAGACGGCGTCGCCATAGGCGGCGAAGCGGGCGGCCGCCAGCTGTTCCGACGCGCGGTCGGTCGGGGCCTTGACCTTATTCTCCCATTCGGTGCGGACGGCGCGGGCGTCGGCGTCGATCGACAGCACATACTGGATCATCGGATCGTCCGACGCCTGAACCGCCGCCAGGCCGCCGGTCCACAGGGCGCGACGCACGGCCGGATCGACCAGCTTGGTGCCCGATACGACGCGGGCCGACAGCTCTTCGGGGCCTTCCTTGCCCAGCAGGGTGCGAACATAGGGGCCTGTCCACAGTCAGCCATTCGCGCGTCTTGGACAGCCACCATTCCAGCCGGATCTGCTCAAGCTCGGGATAGGTGGGCCGCTCGGCGAACAGGCCGGATTCGACGCCCGGCAGGCGGCTGTCGGCGAACTCGGCCAGACGCTGGTCCGACGGCTTGACCCGCTCCTGCGCGCCGCGCACGATGGCCTTGGCCCACTGGAACAGCTGCGATCCGCCGGCGACCGAGGTGGTGCCCAGGCCAGTGCCGCCTTCCAGCAGGGCGGTAGGGGCATAGAGTTCGCGCGCGATGGGCTGGACCGCTTCCAGCGCACCCCAGGGATCGGGACCATTGCCGTTGGCGGCGGCGTAGCGTTGCATGAAGTCGACCTCGGCCGCCGCCTTGGCCTGGATGAACTGGGCGTCGGTCAGGGCGCGCATCCGGCCCAGGCCGCGCTTGTACGTGTTCTCCACGCCCACGATCGGGTCCATGGCGATGAAGGCCTGGTCTTCGCCTTCCTCGGAATAGCGGATCAGACGGCCGCGCAGTTCCGAGGCGATCAGCTGATCCAGCGGCAGGACCACGTCGCGGATCGTGGCCAGTTGATCCATCGTCAGCAGGCGCTGGGTCGCGCCGGGATTTCCGGTGATGAAGACGGCCTCGCCCTCGGTCGGCTTGTCGGCGTTCCAGGCGAAGTGGACCGGCGTCTCGACCGGTTTGCCGTCCTCGTACAGGCGGATGAAGGCCGCATCGATGGCGAAGCGCGGGAAGGAGAAGTTGTCCAGATCGCCGCCGAAGGTCGCGGCGCGATCTTCCGGCGCCCAGGCCAGGCGCACATCGCTGTATTTGCGGTATTTGTAGAGTTTGAACTGGCCGCCCCGGTACAGGCTGACGACCTGGCAGCGGATTTTGGGATCGTTTCCGCAGGCTTCGGTCTCGATCCGCCCGGCCTCGGCCTCGCGCGCCTGGGTGAAGGCCTGGCCCTCAAGCCCTTCGCCGGCCTTGTGCATCCGCTCGGTGACGTCGGAGATGTCGGTCAGGATCTCGGCCGTGGCGCCGGGGCATTTGCGCTCTTCCTCGCGCGTCTTGGGCGTGAAGCCCGTCTCGCCGTACTGCTGCTGCGGCGTGGACAGGTTGGCCACGCAGGTGGCGACGCAGTGGTTGTTGGTCATCACCAGACCCTGGCCCGACACCACGCCCGCCGAACAGCCGCCGAACTTCACCGACGACAGCCGCACCCGATCCAGGAAGGCCTGATCGATATTGGTCCCCAGCGTCTGGTTGGCGCGGGCGATGGGGAAGTTGTCGTAGGTCCACATGCCTTCCTCGGCGCTGGCCGAGGTGGCGGCGGCGAAAGCGAGAACGGCGGCGGAGGCGAGGAGAAGAGGGCGCATGGAAAACTCCTGATCCTTCTCCCCTCGGGGGAGAAGGTGAGCCCAAAGGGCTCGGATGAGGGGGCTCTGTCCGCATTCAAAATGGAAAAAGGGGGCCTGGGTCGACCAGCCCCCTCATCCGTCTCGCTTGCGCGAGCTGCCTTCTCCCCCGAGGGGAGAAGGATTTTCAGCTTAGCGACGCACGCCCAGTTCGCGCAGCAGGCGCGGCTGGTTGTAGACGTTGCGCAGAGCCTCGGTGATGGCGGCGGTCGAGACCGTCACCGTGCGGTTCAGCTCGGGGTCGTAACCGAAGCTGCCGCCCAGCGAGTGGATGTTCCCGTCGAAGGCGGCGCCGATGACTTCGCCCTTGGCGTTGATCACGGGCGAGCCCGAGTTGCCGCCGATGATGTCGTTGGTCGAGACGAAGTCATAGACGGTCGACTTGTTGACCTTGCCCTCGGCCGCCAGCCAGTCTTCGGCCGCGTTGAAGGGCTCGGCGCCGGTGTTGCGCTCGTACAGGCCGCCGATCTGGGTGAAGGGTTCGACCGTCACGCCGCGATAGGTCCAGCCCTTCACCTGACCGTATGACAGGCGCAAGGAGAAGGTCGCGTCGGGATACAGGTTGGTGCCGTAAACCGCGAACCGGGCCTGGGCGATCTTTTCGCCGGCGCGGCTGGTCGGGCCGGACACGGCCGATTCCCACTGGGTGCGCACGGCCTGGGCCGCATCGTCATTGGCCAGGACGAACTGGATCAGCGGATCGCCCGAGGCGGCCAACTGCTCCGGCGTCATGGCCAGGGCCTGGGCGCGGAAGGCGGGCTCGGCCAGGCGCGTGCCGTCGACCAGACGCTCCGCGATCTGCTCGGGGCTTTCCTTGCCCAGCAGCGCCTTCACGTTCGCATTGTCGACCGTCAGATATTCGCGGGTCTTGGACAGCCAGAAGTCGAGATAGATCTTCTCCAGATCGTTCGAGATCGGCGTCTCGGTCGCCAGGCGACGGCCCAGCGAGGCGATGTCGGCGTCCGAGTAGCCGGCGCGGCGTTCAGCGACGGGCTTGGCGCGTTCCTTGGAAGCGCGGACGATGGCCTTGGCGTAGCTGTACAGCGACGAGCGCTGACCGGCCGCCGATTCCAGTTGGCGATAGGGCAGATACAGGTCGCGCTGGGCGCTCGAGGCGCGTTCCAGATCGGCCCACGGATCGCCGATGCGTTGAGCCAGGGCCGGGTCGGCGGCGACGCGCTGGCGCAGCTCCTGCTCTTCGCGGCGCTTGGTGGCCATGAAGGCCGGGTCGGTCAGGGCACCCTGCTGGCCGTAGTTGACCTTGAAACCGTTCTCCAGGCCGAAGATCGGATCGACCGAGACGCGCTTGGCCTCTTCGCCGGTGGTCGAATATTCCAGCAGACGACCACGCAGTTCCGACGTCTGGATCAGGCTGATGGGCAGTTGCTGGTCGCGCAGGGTTTCCAGCTGGGCCACGGTCAGCAGGCGCTGGGTCGAGCCGGGGTTGCCGGCGACGAAGGTGACGTCGCCTTCCTTGGGCGCATTGGCGTTCCAGGTCAGGTGGTTCGGCGTGGCGACCGGCTTGCCGTCCTCGTAGATGCGCAGGAAGCCGGCATCCAGGGCGTAGCGCGGGAAGTTGAAGTTGTCCGGGTCGCCGCCGAAGAAGGCCGCCTGGAATTCGGGCGCGAAGACCAGGCGCACGTCATCGTATTTGCGGAACTTGTAGAGCTTGTACTGGCCGCCGCGGTAGAAGCTGATGACCTGGCAGGTCAGCTTTTGGTCGTCGCCGCAGGTCTCCTTCTGGATCTTGTCGATCTCGGCGGCGCGGGCCTGGACGAAGGCGGCGCCTTCAAGGCCGGCGCCGGCGCCGGTCACGCGGTCGGTGACATCGACGATGTCCGTCAGGATCTCGGCCGTCTGGCCGGGGCACTTTTTCTCTTCCTCACGCGTAGCGGGCATCCAGCCGTTCTTGACGTAGTCGTTCTGGGCCGTGGACAGGTCCTGAACGCACGACACGACGCAGTGGTGGTTGGTCAGCACCAAGCCTTCGTTGGACACCAGCGAGGCCGAGCAGCCCTGCAGGCGGACGGCGGCGTTGCGCACGCGGTCCAGCCAGGCCTGGTCGATGTTGGTGCCGTACTTCTCGTTCACCGTGGCGATGGGAAAGTTGTCGAAGGTCCACATGCCCTCGTCGGCGCGGGCGGAGGTCGCAGGCGCGGACAGGACGGCGGTGGCGGCGCCGAGCGCGGCGAGCGAGGCGGTGAGACGAAGCGAGGGCAAGGACATGAAGGCGTGTTTCCCGGAGCGTGGGACGGCCTGTCCCATCTGTTATGTTGTAACTAGCGCCGACGAAGGGTGGGCGCCAAGAGGCTGTAAGGCCCTTAATCCCCGGATTTCGAACCCGCAACGATAACGGTTCACAAGCCTTACCCCGATTTAACTTGGCGGTGAGAGGGCGCACGGTCAGATAGGCGCAAGTACCGGGGGTTTATCGACGACCATGTCGCTTGCGCTATCTACGCTGCTTTTCGAGTGGCGCCGCTATATGGCGGCGGTCATGGCCCTGGCCCTGTCGGGTCTGCTGGTCCTGGCGATGACGGGTGTCTTCATCGGCATCGGCAAGGGGTTCACCGCGACCATCGAACGGTCGAACGCCGACATCTTCATCATGCAGCCCGGCGCCAAAAGCCTGATCGGCGGGCCGTCGGGCGTGCCGCGCCGTTTCATTCCACTGGCCTACAACCACCCCGAGGTGGTCGAGGTTATGCCGCTGGACGGCGCCGGCGGCACCTTCCAGAACATCAAGAACGTCGATCCGACCAAGAGCCAGGCGGACAATGCGTCGCAGGGCGCGCCGCGTCAGAAGTTCGTCCAGGCCAGCATCATCGACACTCGTCCTGGCTCGGTGACCATCCCGACCGACTATTCGCAGGAACTGGTCGATGCGCTGCGCCAACCCTACACCGTGGCGGTCGATGAGACGGCCCTGACGACCCTGGGCGTGAAGCTGGGCGACAAGGCCCTGTACAACGGCCAGACCGTCACCGTCGTCGGCGTGACGCGCGGCTATCCCAATATGATGCAGCCGGGCGTGGTCATGTCGCGTGACACCCTGCGGATGCTGGGCCAGGCCGACACGGGTCCGCGCGTCGGTCCTTTGATGGTCAAGCTGCGAGATCCGGCCCGCGCGCCCATCGTGGTGGCCCAGCTGAACGCCATGGGCGCCGGTCAGTGGAAGGCGTGGACCAAGCAGCAACTGGCCGACGCCAACGCCGGCGCCATGTTCGAGGAAGGCATCCTGGTCATCATCATCGGCGGCTGCGTCGTCTTGGGGATCATCATCGGCGTGGCCATCACCTGGCAGACCCTGCGCGGCGCCATCATGGCCAATATCAAGGAGTTCGCCTCTCTGCGGGCCCTGGGCGTCAGCATGGGGTCGTTGCGTCGGATCGTGGTCGAGCTCAGCTTCTGGGTCGGCGTCGTCGGCGTCATCGCGGCCATCGTCTTGACCTGGCTGGTGTCGCTGCTGGCGATGATGGGGGCGGTGATCATCGCCCTGCCGCTGTCGCTGCTGATCATCGTCGGCATCGGCCTGATCGCCATCGCCATGGTGTCCGGCCTGCTGTCGCTCGGCATCCTCAAGAACAGCCAACCGGCGGACCTGCTGCGATGAACGTTCATACAAAGGTTCACGGCAAGCACGGCGACTTCGCCATCGAGGCCAAAAGCCTGGTCAAGCGGTTCAAGTCCGGCAAGGCTTGGGTCGATGTGCTGAAGGGCGTCGATTTCGATGCGCGGCATGGCGACCTGACCATGGTCATGGGGCCCTCCGGCTCGGGCAAGTCCACCCTGATCGCAGCCCTGTCGGGCCTGCTGAAGCCCGAAGAGGGCCGGGTGGACGTGCTGGACGTCGACGATCTGTGGAAGCTGTCCTCGGGCCGCATCGACAAATTCCGCCTGGATAACTGCGGCTTCATCTTCCAAGGCTTCAACCTGTTCCCCGCGCTGACGGCGCTCCAGCAGGTCGAGACGGTGCTGAAGTTTCAGGGGCTGACTGCGGGCCAGGCCAAGAAGCGCGCCACGATCGCCCTTGAAGAGGTCGGCCTGGGCCACCGTCTGCACCAGCGGCCGGCGGCTTTGTCGGGTGGTGAAAAGCAGCGCGTCGCCATCGCCCGCGCCCTGGCCAAGGACCCGAAGATCCTGTTCGCCGACGAACCCACCTCGGCCCTGGACGGCGAAAACGGCCAGGTGGTCATCAAGCTGCTTCGCCGCGCCGCCACCGAACACGGCGCCGCCGTCATCTGCGTGACCCACGATCCGCGCCTGGAGGCCTGGGCCGACCGGGTCATCCACATCGAGGACGGCAAGATCCTGGACGACCAGCGCCGCATCCCCGATCCGAACGCCATCCTGGCGTCCCACTAACCGACACGACGATTTCCCTTAGGACGACACGCCAATGCCCGGCTTTCTGAAGAAAAAACGCACCTGGATCGGCCTGCTGCTGGTGATCGTGCTGGCGGTCGGCTTCATGCTGTTCCAGTCCGCCGCCAAGACCAAGAAGGCCGAGCAGGAGAAGGCGGCGGCGACCAAGGTCGACAGCCCCTATGCGGCCATCGCCAACGGCAAGGTCGACGTCGAGGGCGGCATCATCCAGATCGCGGCCCGTCGCGGCGGCATCGTCCGTGACGTCCTGGTTCAGGAAGGCGATCGCGTCGTCGCCGGTCAGATTCTGGCCCGTCAGGAAGACGACGAGGCGCGTCTGGCGGTGCAGGCTGCGGCGGCGGCCGTCAGCCAGGCCGAAAGCCAACTGGCCCAGATCCGCGTGGACATCCGCACCGCCCAGCGCGAGCAGGAGCGTCTGCAACGCCTGGTCGCCACCAACTTCGTCGCCGCCCAGCGCATGGACCAGGCCCAGGACGCCATCGCCACCGCACAGGCCCGGCTGGGGTCGCAGGTCGCCGCCGTCCAGACCGCACGCGCCCAGCTGGATCAGGCCCGCTACAATCAGGAACTGACGGTCATCCGCGCCCCGACCAACGGCCGGATCGTGCGCCGCTACGCCAACCCCGGCGCCGGCGCCTCGACCCTGAACGTTTCCAACATGTTCGATCTGGAACCCGACGCGCCGCGCATCGTCCGCGCCGAGGTGGTCGAGAGCGACCTGCCGAACCTGACCGACGGCCAAGCCGTGGAAATCAGCCCCGAGGGCGACGCCAGCAAGGTCTATATCGGCGCCGTGATGCGTCGGGCGGCGGTATTCGGCGCGCGCAAACTGGCCTCCGACGACCCCTCGCAGCGCAGCGACGAGCGGGTGGTGGAAGTGGTCGCCTCGGCCGGCGATGCGCCCCTGCTGATCGGACAGCGGGTGCTGGTCAAGTTCATGAAGCCGGGCGAGACCGCCGGGGCCAAACGCGCGGTCGCCGCCGGCGTCGGGCCCGGCGAGGCCATGAAGACGAAATAGAACGTCGGATCAGCGGCCGGTGAAATCGCCCGGCCGCTTTTCCAGCACGGCGGCGACGCCTTCCTGATGATCCTCGGTCAGGTGGGCCAGGGCCTGCATCGCCGCCGACATCTCCAGCATTTGGTCGAAGGTCGTGTCGCGGCCCTGACGCAGCAGGGTCTTGGCCATGCGCAGGGCCTGGGGCGGCTGGGCCGCGACCTGGGCGGCGACAGCCAGGGCCTCGGTCACCAGGTCGTCGTGCGCGACCACGCGGTTGACCAACCCCCATTCGGCGGCCGTCGCTGCTTCGATGGAGCGGGCGGTGAACAGCAGTTCGGCGGCGCGGGCATAGCCGATGTTGCGTGGCAGCAGCCACGATCCGCCGTCGCCGGGGATGATGCCCAGCTTCAAGAAGGGCACGCCGAAGCTGGCGCGCTCAGACGCGATGCGGATATCGCCCAGCCCCGCGATGTCGCAGCCCAGGCCCATCGCCGGCCCGTTGACGGCGGCGATCAGCGGAACCTCAAGCCCATACAGCGACCGCACGATCCGGTGGACGACGCGGCGATAGCGTTCGCGGATGGCGGCGCCTGAACCCTCGAACAGGTCGCGCCTATCCCGCATCGCCGTCAGATCGCCGCCGGCCGAGAACGCCCGCCCGGCGCCGGTCAGTACGACGCAGCGGATCGACGGATCGGCGTTGACCCGCTCGCACGCCGCCGCGACCTCGTCGCCGTCGCCCAGATCGGGCAGGGCGTTCAGCCGCGCCTCGCGATCCAGCGTCCATATCAGGATCGCGCCCCGCTTCTCTTCGGTGATCAGGCCCATGCTTCGTCTCCGTCTTCACGCCCGTCATCGACCGCGAACGCCGCGTCAGGCAAGTCCGGAATTGCAAAAGCCCCGGCGAGACCGGGGCTTCTTCAGGCTGAGGGCCGAGCGGGCCGTCAGCGCTTCTTGATCGTATAGGGTACGAAGTTGGACGGATGGCTGACCACCCGGCCCGAGTTCGACGGCATATGCCGACTGTTGACCAGCATCCCGCCCCAAAGAGCGAAGGACATCATGGCGTGTTGGAGGTTACGCTCCTTATCGTTCATCTTGGCGTCTCCTTTCGCAGAACGATGAAAAGAGACGCGTCGTACCAATGGGATTCCACCGTCAGTCGTTCGCGTCATCAGCCGATATAAGACAGTTTCGTGAATTTGCAACTTTATTCGTCAGGAGTCGGAGTGATTTTCGCCACTGTGTCACAATGAGCGCGACGACCCCGAACCGGCCCGGACCGCCAAAGGCCATCGCCACGCCCTGCGTCATGGTGTGCGCGGTCGACGGCGAGAGCGGCCTGTGCCTCGGCTGTTTTCGCACCCTGAAGGAGATCGCCGGCTGGCGGGCGCTGAGCGACGCCGAGCGCGCGACGGTCATGGCCGACCTGCCGTCGCGCCGTAGTCAGGTGGATCCGGCCAAGCTGGGCTAGCGCGGTTCGCGGCTTAAGCTTTCGTCAGCCACGTCGTTTCACCCCATCCCAACGCCCCGCCTTTAAGACAGAGGCATGGTTCGCATCGATACCCAGTCTGTCGTGGTCCTCGGCTTCGCGCTCATGGCGTCGTTCGGCACGGCCCTGACGATCCGCCATCTGGAAGGCGACGGCATGGCCCAGGCGGCGACGCCGGTGGTCGAGGCGGCGGTGGGCGCCTCCGGAACCGACGCCCAGGTGGTCAAGGGTAGGGACGGCCACTACTGGGCCGAGGCCAATATCGACGGCAAGGCGGTGCGGGTGCTGGTGGACACCGGCGCCAGCGTGGTCGCCCTGACGCGCGCCGACGCCCTGAGACTGGGCGTCGATCCCGAACCCGAAGCCTTCACCGGCAGGGTCCAGACCGCATCGGGCGTCGTGCGCGCCGCGCCGGTTCAGCTGAAGACGATCTCGGTCGCGGGTGCGCGGGTGGACCGGGTCGAGGCCCTGGTGGTGGAGCAGGGGCTGGAATACTCCCTGCTGGGCATGAGCTATCTGGGCCAGCTCTCCGCCTTTTCCGCCACGCCGGCCGGGCTGACTCTACGGCCCTAAAGGTCGCGCATCTGGCGACGGGCTTCGCTGAAATACTGCCAGCCGGTCCACAGGGTGATGATGGCGGCGAACCAGATCAGGAAGATGGCGAAGGATTCGAACGCCGGCTGCCAGGCCAGCGGCGATCCGTCGTCGTTCTGCAGGCCCAAGGCGCCCCACAGCAGGGTCAGCTGAAGCGCGGCGAGCGCCACCATCTGCACCGTGGTCTTCCACTTGGCAGCCAGGGTGACCGGCAGTTCGATGCGGCCGGCCATCGTCTCGCGCAGGGCGGAGACGGCGAATTCGCGGAACAGGATCAGGCCGCAGGGCAGGGCGATGCCGGGCAGGGATCCCGAGGCCAGGACGCCCAGGATGGCGCCGGTCACCAGCACCTTATCGGCGATGGGATCGAGAATGGCGCCCCAGCGCGTGGTCGCGTTCCAGCGCCGGGCGAGGTAGCCGTCGACCCAGTCGGTCGAGGCGGCGATGACGAAGATCCAGAAGGCCCAGACGCTGAACCGCCCTTGCGTTTCCGGCGACAGCCAGGCCTCCAGCGCGCCCGGCGCGGCCCCGGCCATCATGGCGAACATCACCACCCCGGCCGCCAGGCGCAGCCCGGTCAGGATGTTGGGAATGGGGTTGGCGCGGTGGGCGGAGGTCATCGTCATGTCCGTTGCAACGCGCCGGGTGTGGCACGGTTCGCCGCTCAATCCAACGGTTCGAACCGGGGCTTGTCGGTCAGGGCTGTGAGCGCCCCCTCGGCGATGCCGAAGTGCAGGCCGCTGAGCTGAAGCTCGCCCTTGGCTTCGCGCTCGGCAATCCAGGGGAAGGTGCGCAGGTTCCGGATCGACAGCCGCACGATGGCCTCTTCGGCGGCGCGTTCCAGCTGGTCGGGGGCGACGGTTTCGGCGACGTGCTGGACGACGGGCGCGCCTTGAGCGATCCAGGGGGCGACAAAGTCGGCGACGATTTCTGGGGCGCCGTTGATCATGGCGTTGACCCCGCCGCAGTGGGCGTGGCCCATGACCACGATCCGCTTGACGCCCAGCACCTTGACCCCGAACTCCAGCGCCGCCGACACGCCGTGGAGCTTGCCGTCCGGCTCGTAGGGCGGGACCAGATTGGCGACGTTGCGCACGACGAACAGCTCGCCCGGCTTGGCGTCGAAGATCAGAGCCGGATCGGCGCGGCTGTCGGAACAGGCCACGATCAGGGTGTGCGGCTTCTGGCCCTTGGTCGCCAGGGTTTCGTACTCGGCGCGGGCCGTCGGCCAGTGCTCGGCGCGGAAGCGGCGATAGCCGGCGGTCAGTTCGTCTTCGATGTCGCTCATGGTCGGTGTCTTAGCTCCGGCTCAGCTTTTACGGAAGAAGGCGTGGATGCGCTCGGCGAGGGGTTGGTTGATGCCGTCGACCTTGACCAGGTCGGCCAGGGAGGCGCGGCTGACGCCCTTGGCCGAGCCGAAGGCGTGCAGCAGAGCCTTCTTGCGGCCGGGGCCGACGCCTTCGATCTCGTCCAGCGGGTTCTTCTTGATGTCCATCGAGCGGCGCTTGGCGTGGGCGCCGTTGGCGAAGCGGTGGGCTTCGTCGCGCAGCCGTTGGAGGTAGTAGAGGGCCGGCGACTTCAGCGGCAGCATGAAGGGGGCCTTGCCGGGCATGAAGAACTTCTCCAGCCCCGCGTCGCGATCCGGCCCCTTAGCCACGCCGACGACGGTGATGTCGTCCAGCCCGCCCAAGTCGGCCATGACCGCCAGCACCTCGGCCAACTGTCCCGCGCCGCCGTCGATCAGCAGCAGGTCAGGGCGCACCACGTCTTCGCCCTTGGCCTCGCCTTCCTCCTCGTCCTTGATCAGGCGTGAGAAGCGACGGCGCATCACCTCGCGCATCATGCCGTAGTCGTCGCCGGGCGTCAGATCCTCGCCCCGGATGTTGAACTTGCGATACTGCGACTTCTGGAAGCCCTCGGGGCCGGCGACGACCATGCCGCCCACCGCATTGGTCCCTTGAATGTGGGCGTTATCGTAGATCTCGATCCGTTCAGGTCGGCTCTCCAGTCCGAAGGCCTCGCACACCTCGTCCAGAATCTTGCCCTGCGCCGAGCTTTCGGCCAGGCGCCGGCCCAGGGCCTCGCGCGCATTGGTCAGGGCGTGGTCGACAAGGGCCAGCTTCTCGCCGCGCATCGGTCGGACGATCTCGACCTTGCGATCCGCCTTCATCGAGAAGGCCTCTTCCAGCAGTTCCAGCTCGTGCGGGCGCACGTTGGACAAGATCAGGCGCGGGATCGGTTTGTCCTCGTAGAACTGGCCCAGGAAGGCGGCCAGGATCTCGGGATCGGTGTCGGTCTTGTCCACGCGCGGGAAATAGGCGCGGCCGCCCCAGTTCTGGCCGGCGCGATAGAAGAAGACCTGGACGCAGGCCTGGCCGCCGTCGGAATGCAGGGCGAAGACGTCGCCTTCGGCGACGCTGTCGGCGCTGACGGAGTTCTCCATCGCAATGGCCGACAGGGCGCGGATGCGGTCGCGCACGCGGGCGGCCTGTTCGAAGTCCATCTCGTCCGACGCCGCCTGCATCTCCTTGGACAGGCGGCCGATGACGGCGCGGGACTTGCCGCGCAGGAACTGTTCGGCCTCGGTGACCAGTTCGCCGTAGTCCTCGAGGCTGATCAGGCCGGTGCAGGGGGCCGAGCAACGCTTGATCTGGTGCAGCATGCAGGGGCGGGTGCGGGTCTCATAGACGCTGTCGGAACAGGAGCGCAGCAGGAAGGCCTTCTGCAGGGTGTTCAGCGTGCGATTGACTGCCCAGGTCGAGGCGAAGGGACCGAAATAGTCGCCGGGCGTGGTGTGGGCCCCGCGATGCTTCCTGACTTGGGGCGCGCGGTGGTCGCGGCGGATCATCAGTTCGGCGAAGGACTTGTCGTCGCGCAGCACCACGTTGAAGCGGGGCTTCAGCTTCTTGATGAAGTTGGATTCCAGCAGCAGGGCTTCGGTCTCGGTGGCGGTGACCACCAGCTCCATCGACCGGGTCTGCGACACCATCAGGCCGATGCGCTGGGTGTGAAAACGCCCTTGCGCATACTGGACGATGCGCTTCTTCAGTGACTTGGCCTTGCCGACGTACAGGCACGACCCGTCCTCGCCATACATGCGATAGACGCCCGGCTTGTCCGGCGCCCGGCGCGCCTCGTCGGCGATCAGGGCGGCGGCTTTCAGTTGGGAATCAGGCGTCTCCTCGGTCATCGCGCCCGATATAGGGTCAAGAGCGCCGGACCAGAAGGACGCCAGCCAGAACAAGCCCCACCCCGGCGACGCGACCGATATTCAACGGCTGGCGCGGCACGCCCAGCGCCCCGAAATGATCCAGCGCCAGGCTGAGCAGCAACTGGCCGCCGACCATCAAGGTGATGGTCATGGCCACCCCCAGGCGCGGCACGCCCCAGGCGGCCGCGACTACGAAACAGGCGCCGTAGGCCCCGCCCAGCCAGGCGTACCACGGCAGGGCCCGCGTCGCGGCCATGTCCGGCCGGGTGTGCAGGATGGCCGCCAATATCCCGAGCACCGTCGTCCCGACCGCGAATGAGATGAAGGCGGCGTTGACCGGCGAGGCCACCGCGGTCGCCAGCCTGGCGTTGGTCGGGGCCTGAAGCGCGGTGGCGCCGCCGGCCAGGATGACGACGAGGATGGCGAGCAGGGACGGGTTCATGGCCCTTGGCTAGCATGGCTTTCATGGCTTGCAGAGGGCGGCGTGCGGCGCTGGGCGCGGCGCAGGCGGCGACGCTCGGCCCGGTTAAGGGGCGCGCCGGATCGGCTTAGCTCGTCCGAAGATAAAACAGGGTGCAATCGGTGCACTTCGCCGGGTTCGGACCCGGCGTCGTCCGTCGAAAGGCGGGCGGCGGGCGCGTCGGTTCGATCAGACGGTCGGGGCGAAAAATCAGGGTGCATTGTGTGCACATCGCCGGTCGCCGACGCCATCGACGACAGGGCCTCGAAAATCTTGAGCCAGCGCTGGGCCTCGGTCGCCTCGCCGTCCATCAGGGCCAGTTGCAGGCGACGACGCGCCGTGTCGGCCATGTCGGAAAAGGCGACATCCTTGACCGCCTCCAGCTCAAGCGCGGGATCGTACAGGTCGGGATCGTCCTGATCTCCGCGCCGCCATTCGCCCTTGCGGGCGCGGATGCGAAAGGCCGACAGGCCCAGGTCGTAGCGGCGGCAGACGATCCGCGCCGGCTTGCCCGCCAGATAATCGTCGCGGGCCAGGTCCCAGATCTCCTGCGAGCGGACGCGATAGACGGTGGCGGCTTGGGTCATGGGCGGACGCTGCCACGCGCCTGCGTCAGATGCGGACGCACAAGGTCTCCTCCCTGCGGAGCGGGGAGGGGGACCGCGCGAAGCGTGGTGGAGGGGTTTTTGAAGTCCCACGGGCGGCTGTGGTTGCGGTGCAGAGCCCCTCCGTCACGGCGCAAGAGCGCCGCGCCACCTCCCCGCTGCGCAGGGAGGAGACGGCAGCGGGCCTCACCAGTCCGGATCGACCGGGGCGCCGTCGAAGATTTCGGCCAGACGCGCGCGACAGCCCCGGTTCACGTCGTCGGGCAGGGCGGAGGGCGAGAACCAGCCGACCTCGGCGATCTCGCCGTGGCTGGTGCGCCGGCCCGCATCGAAGGCGTCGATGCGGAAGACGGCGACGTGATCGCCGGGAAAGAACCGCTCGTTGGAATGGATCGAGACCAGGCGCGGCGCCCCGCGCGCGACCAGACCGGCCTCTTCACACAGCTCGCGCACTACGGCGGCGTGCGTCGTCTCGCCCCGGTCCACCCCGCCGCCCGGCAACCACCAGCCCTTGAGATAGGTGTGCCGCACCATCAGCACCCGCCCCTGCGCATCCACCGCCACCGCCCGCACGCCCAACGTCTTGCCCCGCGTCAGCCGCGACCAGACGAAGAACAGCGGGCGGGTGAAGGGTTCGACGTGGATGCGCCAGGTCATGGGTGGGCCAACTCTATGGAAATCCGGCGTGTTTGAGCCCTAGCGTATCCATTTGGGGTGGCAAACTACGCGAAATATCAATCCGTTATAACGTTGCAATCCGAAGTGTGGCTTATGCGTGGCTATATTGGCACGGCGTGACGCTGTTTTATGACGGCCGTGTAATAATCGTGGCGAACGCGGCGCGTCTGCTTAGGCTCCCTGTCATCGCACCCGCCCTGGGTGTGCGTCGGGCGCCCATCGGCATGGGGATGTCGATCGGTCGTCGGGCTCTTTTCAAGGAGGGGTTCGTTTTGAACAGTCGCAGTATCCGTCAACGCCTTTTGGCCAGCACCGTCGTAGGCGGCGCCTTGCTGGCCGCGATTCCCGTCATGTCGCTGGTCGCTTTGCCGAGCGTGGCGCACGCGCAGTCTCAGACGGGCGCGCTTCGCATTTCCATCCAGGCGGGCGGTCAGCCCGTGGCTGGCGCAACGGTGACCGTTAATTCTTCCGTCAGTTTGGTGACGCGAAGCGGGGTGACGGACTCTGCCGGTTTCGTGCGCCTTTCGGGCCTGGATCCCGCGATCAACTACTCCGTCAATGTCGTCGCGCCGGGCTATGATGCCTTCACCGCGAACAACGTCGCCGTTGTAAGCGGCCAAGAACGCTCTCTAGGCTATGTCCTTAAAGGGGGCGACGTCTCGACTCTGGGCGATATCGTCGTGACCGGCACGTCGCTGGCCTCGGTGGACGTCACCTCTGCGACGGTCGGAACGACGTTGACCCTCGGCGTGGTGGAGTCGCTGCCGACGGGACGCAGCTATCAAAGCTATCTGCAATTGGTGCCCGGCGTGAAGCCGTCAAGCGGCGGTAACCCGTCCTCTCGCTCCGGCATCAACTATTCGGACATCGGCGGTGCGACCGGCACTTCGACCGACAACGTCTACTATCTGGACGGCGTCGACGTGACCGACCCGTCGACCGGAACGTTCGGGTCCAACTTCAACTCTGAAATTATTCAGGAGCAACAGGTCATCGTCAGCGGCGTGCCCGCAGAATACGCCGGTGGTTCCGGTCTGATCTCGCGCGTCGTCACCAAGTCCGGCGGCAACGAGTTCCACGGTTCTCTGAACTACTACTTCCAGAACGACGGGTTGGTGGCCAAGGACGAGCACACCACTTCGGGCGGCTTCTCGACCTATGACACCGCCGCGACTCTGGGCGGGCCGATCATCCGCGATCGTCTGTGGTTCTATGGTTCGTACCAGAAGAAGCACCGTGAAGATGAGGTTCTGGACGTCAACAGCGGCAACGTGCTGCGCACCGTCACCAATGACGGCGAATACACCTTCGGCAAGCTGACCTGGCAGATTACGGACGATGATCGTCTGACGGCCAGCTACTTCGAGGATCCGACCAGCATCAGCGGCTCCAGCTCTTCGGCGACCTTGAACAATCGAGATGTGGCGCAGGAACAGGGCGGCAAGAACTATAAGGTCGAGTACGGCCGCACCTGGGGCGATCTGCAACTCGGCGCCTATTGGTTCCGTCACGAAGGCGAAGTCACGACGAGCGCTGCGGACCAGTCGGTGCGTGACACCGTCACCTTCCGGAACTCGGCTGGATCGACCCTGGCTCAGCGTCAACTGGGTGGCGCAGGTTCGAATCTGGAAACGCATCGCAATCGCGACGAGTTCGGCCTGAACTTCGAATATTATCTCGACACCGCGTTCGGCAGCCACACCTTCAAAGGCGGCTACATCAACACCGAGAACGTGTATGAGGAAAACGGAACTGTTCCGGGCGGCGTGACCTATCAGTCGCTGGCCCCGATCTATTCGGGCACGACCTACCTGGATTACACGACGGCCAGCGGCGCGAACGCATGGACTGGTCGGGCGATCGTGCAGGCCGACAATGCGCGGGTTCTGGCCGCGATTCAGGGCAATGCCACGGCGCGTGCGGCGGTTGACACCAACCTGGACGGCACCGTCTCCCAGGCTGAGTTGAACGCCTATCGCTTCACCAATACGGCTGGCGCGCCCTACGGCAACGTCAACGTCTATCGGGCCCTGCGGACCATCAGCGCCCCTTACGAGGTCAAGAGCGAAGGCCAGAGCCTGTATTTGCAGGACACCTGGACCCTTAACCAGTTGACCGTCAACGCCGGCGTTCGAGCCGAGAAGTGGGAGCACTTCGCCTCCGACGGCTCCAAGACGGCGACCTTCGACTGGGAATATGCGCCGCGTCTGAGCGTCGTCTATGACGTGCTCGGAGACGGTCGTTCGAAGGTGTTCGGTTTCGCGGGCCGTTATTACGATCCCATCCGCAACAACATGTCGGACTTCGCGGGCGCCCTGACCGGGCCGGTCGATGAAGAGCAGATCAACATCAACGGCACCTGGGTCACCTTCCGGACCCGCGGCGGCGCGACCACGCCGGACGCCTTGTTCTCGCCGGCGACCAAGACGCCCTACACCGATGAGTTCATGCTGGGCGCATCGACCACCTTCGGCTCCAGCGTCGGCCTGACCGCGACGGTGACGCGTCGTGAGACGCGCGACATCCTGGAAGACTTCGATCTGACGCTGTATTCCGACCCGACGCTGACGGCCGCCACGGCGCCCTTCGGTTACGCCTATCCGGGATCGTTCTACTATCTGCCGTATTCATACTTCGGCTACGCGTCCAAGCCTAACTCGAACTATGTCATCGGTACGCTGCCGGGCGGAGAGCGCAACTACACCGGCTTCGAAGTCACGGTCACCAAGTTCAAGACCGACAACTGGCAAGGGCAGGCGTCCTATACGTACAACAAGGCCGAAGGGAACTCGAACTCCGACTCCAACGCCGACTTCCAGGGCGACTGGATCGCGCTCGACCCCCGCGCGCCGAACATGTACGGACCGCAACCCGGCAATATCGAACACCAGTTCAAGGCCTATGCCTCGTACGACTTCAACTTCGGTCTGCAGGTGTCGGGCGTCTTCAACTGGAACAGCGGCGCGCTCTATACGCCGGCGCAGTTGATCAGCGGTCGCTATCTGCCGCTGATGGACAACGGCTCGACGTCCGGCGGGGTGCAGGACACCTTCGTTCTGCCGAACAACGTCGGCTCGGCGACGGGTCCGTCGTATTACACCTTTGATATGCGCTTCCGCTATCAGCGGCCGTTGCCGATCGGAAACGCCGAACTGTTCCTGGACATCTTCAATATCCTGGACAACCAAGCCGCTACCGCCGAGCAGAAGCTGGTCGCGGGCAGCGGTCAGTACGCCTTCGGCGAAGCCAATGCGTGGGTTCAACCGCGTCGTGCCTATCTGGGTGTTCGCTACACCTTCTGATGGATGTCGGAGCGGGCGTCGCGGCTTGCCGTCGACGCCCGGCCTGACTTCAAACCTCATCTGCGGCGGCCGGAAGCGTTCCGGCCGCCGTTTCTTTTGCGTCTCGCGGGGCGACGAAGATCGGGTCCGGTTGTCGTTCGGCTTGAACCCCGCCCCATCCCGCTCTAAGCCAAGACGGACAACAGGAGCATTCCATGCTGGCTCTAGGCATCATCTTCGGCTTTATCGCCGTTCTGGCGGCGTTCAACGTGTTCGAGTTCGGTCGGGTTGACTGAGGCGGCTGCTCGCTTTGAGCGGGGCGTCGCCCTGGTCACGGGCGGGGCGCGGCGGATCGGGCGGGCAATCTGTCTGAAGCTGGCCCAGGCCGGCTTCGACGTGGCGATCCATCATCATGCGTCGGGCGACGACGCCCGGACCCTGGCCGAAGAGATCGCGGGCCTGGGACGGCGCGCGTGCCTGTTGCAGGCGGACCTGACGGACGAGGCCAGGGTGCGGGCGCTGATCCCCGCGGCGGTCGAGGCGCTGGGGCCGGTCAGCGTGCTGGTCAACAACGCCTCGGTGTTCGAGGACGACCGGATCGGCGAACTGACGCGCGACAGCTGGGACCTGCATCTCGACACCAATCTGAGGGCGCCGATCGTGCTGGCCGAGGCGTTCGCCGCCCAGGCTGTCGAGGGCGCCATCGTCAATCTGCTGGACCAGAAGGTGCTGAAGCCGGATCCGCGCTTCTTCTCCTACAGCCTGTCGCGCAACGGCCTGTGGTGGGCGACCCAGACGCTGGCCCAGGCGCTGGCGCCGGGCATCCGGGTCAACGGGGTGGGGCCGGGGCCGACCCTGCCGTCCATCCACCAGACGCCCGAAGAGTTCGCCGCCGAGGCGCGCGCCACCCTGCTGGAAACACCCGGCAGCCCCGAGGCGGTGGCCGAGGCGGTGCTGTGGCTGATTGACGCCCGGATGGTCACCGGCCAGATGATCGCCGTCGACGGGGGCCAGCATCTGGCCTGGCGCACCCCCGACATCCAGGAGTAGCGCGTGGTTTCCTCTCCTCTGGCGACACCGGCTCCGGCGGACGAGCGGCTGCGTTTCAAGCGGCTGAGCGTGTTCGTGCGCGGGCTGGAGGTCGAGGCCGGGATCGGGGTCTATGACCACGAGCAGGGGCGGCTGCAACGGCTGGTGATCGATGTGACGCTGGAGTTGGAGCCAGGCCCCATCGAGCGGCTGGGCGACACCATCAACTATGAGACTGTGGCGGACGCCGCGCGCGCCATCGCCGCAGAGGGGCATGTGGGGCTGGTTGAGACCTTCGCCGAACGGCTGGCGCGGGCGTGCCTGGAGGACGGCCGCGTGCAGCGCGCCACGGTGCGGATTGAAAAGCCGGGCGCCCTAGTGGCGGTGGCGGCGCCAGGCTGCGAGATCGTGCTGGGGCGGTAAGGGCGGTTGCTTCGCGCCGCGCCGACCGCCATTGTCGTCGGCAGATTCCAGCCGGGCGTCCGGCGTGACAGAAGCGTTGTTCATGGCCGAACCCGGCGATCCGAAAGACCCAGCAGCGCCCCGCGATCACGACCACGATCATGACGCCGAGGTCGGCTTCGTCTCGCCTGCGTCGCTGGCGGGCCGTGCGCGTGAGCGCCAGCCGGAGCCGTTTACCACCGAGGAGCGCGAACCAGACCTGTTCGACCCGCCCGAGCCGGGGCCTTTCGACCGGTCTGGCCCGACGACCCGGCCGACGGCGCCGTTTCCGCCCCGGTGTGAGCCGACGCCTGTCGAGGCAGAACCGGCGCCGGCCGTGCGCGCGGTGCGCCAGCGTCTGACGGCCGAGGCCGCGCCGCGCCGCGAAGGACCGGTCGTGCCGATGCGGCTGTATGCGATCTATGTGCTGATCCTATTGGCGGTGCCGACGCTGGGCGTGTCGTGCCTGGTGGCCCTGCTGGCGGTGATGCGGCGCGACGGGGCGACGGATCCGCTGGAGCACAGCCATGCCGTCTATCAGCAGCGCACCATCGTGGGCGCAGTCGGGGCGGCGGTCGTCGGTGCCCTTCTGATCGTGGTCAACATCGGCGTGCTGGTGCTGTTCGCCCTGGCGATCTGGGTCCTGGCGCGCGGTGCGTTCGGGGTGCTGAAACTGAAGAGCGGACAGGCCGTTCCTCACCCCCGCAGCCTGTTGTTCTGAAGGACCGACGATGACGAACGAACCCAATTTCATCGCCGGGCAGCCGTCCGAGGGCAAGGTCGGGGCGCTGATCGCCTGGGCTCTGTTCATCCTGTCGATCCCCAGCGCCAATGTGCTGGTTCTGATCGGGCTGGTGGTGTCCTATGTCACGCGCGGAACGGCGACGGGCGTGGCGCGCCAGCATATCGAGGCGCAGATCCGGCTGTTCTGGTCGGTCTTCTGGTGGACCATCGCGGCCTGGGTCGGGATCTTCGTCAGCGCCCTGGCGTCGGTGGTGCTGATCGGCATTCCGTTCCTGCTGCTGTTCCTGCTGGTCTGGTTCCTGCTCAGCGTCTGGTTCACGATCAAGAGCGTGATCGGCCTGCTGAACCTGCTGAACGACAAGCCGATCTAAGGGCCGATCTGACGCTAAGGGAACGTCCCCGCGGCCCTGGCGGTTGATCCGTCAAAGGAGAACCCGATGGGACAGTTCAAGGACGTCGAAGGCGACAACCGGTTCGAACAGGCGTTCGACGACGACAAGGGCGCGGGCCGGGTCTGGGCCGACTATGCCGTAAAGGGTGACGCCCGCATCATCCTGCATGTCGAGGCCGAGCCGTCGTTGCGCGGATCGGGCGCGGCGGGGCGGTTCATGCAGTCGCTGGCCGATCATGCGCGCCAGACGGGACTGAAGCTGTTTCCCCGTTGCAGCTACGCCGTCGCCTGGCACAAGCGGCATCCGGATTACGACGACGTCTTGGCCTAGGCGATGCCGCCGCCCCGCGATCGCAGGGCGGCGGTTTCGGTTCAGCCGCCGGCGTAACCGCCGATGATCGGCAGGATCTCGCCGGTGATGAAGCTGGACATCTGGGGCGAGGCCAAGAAGACGTAGGCGGGCGCGATCTCTTCGGGCTGGGCCGGGCGTTTCATCACCGTGTCAGCGCCGAACTTTGAGGTCGCCTCGGCGTCCTTGTCGGCGGGGTTCAGCGGGGTCCAGACCGGGCCGGGCGCGACGACGTTCACGCGGATGCCGCGCGGCGCCAGATGCGTGCCCAGCGAACGAGCAAAGGCGTGGATGCCGCCCTTGGTCAGCGAATAGTCGAGCAGATCCTTGTTGCCCATCAGACCGGTGACCGAGCCGGTCATGACGATGGCGCCGCCGGTCTTCATGTGCGGCACAGCCGCCTTGGTCATGTTGAAGCAGCCGTAGAGGTTGGTCTTCAGGGTGCGGTCGAAATGTTCGTAGGTCAGGTCCTCGAAGGCGGGGACGTGTTCTTGGAAGGCGGCGTTGGGGACGAGGACGTCCAGGCGGCCGAAGGCGTCCAGCGTCGCCTTGACCGCCATCTCGGCGAAGGCGGGATCGGAGACATCGCCCTTCAGCACCACGGCGCGGCGACCCTCGGCCTCGACGGCGGCTTTGGTGGTTTCGGCGTCGGCGTCCTCGTCCAGATGGCAGATGACCACGTCGCAGCCCTCGCGCGCGAACAGGACGGCGACCGAACGGCCGATGCCGGAATCGGCACCGGTGATCAGGGCGGCGAACCCGTCCAGCTTGCCCGACCCCTTCCAGAAGGGCGCGTCGTAAAGGGGCGCGGGATCCAGCGCGGCCTCGTCGCCCGGCTTGGTCTGGTGCTGTCTGGGGAAGGGCGGTTCGGGGTAGGGGCGGGCGCCGGCCTGCATCGCGCCGGAGGGTTTGTCATCGCCGGACGCCTTGTCCTTGGCGTCGATGTCGCGCTGGATGGCGCGTTCCTGATCGGCGATGTCTTCGGCGCGCGCGCGGGTCCGGTCGTCCATGGTGTCGTCTCCTGAAGATGGGGTCTTCAGGAAAGCGGACGGGCAGGCGGGTCGTTCCGACAGCCCAGCTTCGGTTATCAGCCGACGCGGTGGACGATGGTCTTGATGGTCTCGGCCTTGGTCGGCAGATCGGCGGCGAGACGCGAGGCGATCTCGCGCGCGCCGACCGGATAGGCGTCGCCGCCGTCCGCGATGGCCTTGGCCTTGGCGGCGGCTTCCAGCAACAGCTTTTCCAGACCTTCGATCTCTTCCAGCGCCAAGGCGTGGGCTTCAAGCTGAAGGCGTTTGACGCGGTCGGCGGTGGTTTCGGGCGCTTTCATCAGGTTGTAGATCTCGGCCTCGGCCGCGACGAGCCGCAGGTCAGGCTTGGCGTCGGAACCGGTGGATTTGGCCATGGAATCACGTCTCCCGCAAACGACAGGAGCCTAGGGTGAGGCCGATCGAGATTGACGTCGAGCGTTGCTGTAACGGTTGTGGCGACACTGTGGCCGCCACGCATCGGTCGATTACCGCTCGGGTGCCCGTGCCGGGACCATCGCAGGCGCAGCGACGGGGGCCAGGACGCCGCCGGCGACCGCACGCAGCGGCGAGCGCGGCGTGTGCAGGACGGCTGGCGAAACGCTGACGCCGTCCTGAACCGGGGTGACCAGATAGCCCTTGGCGGCCAGCTTATCGCCCGAGCTGACGCGCGAGGTCCAGACGGTGATCGGGGCGGCCAGCAGCAGCGGCAGGACGATCGGGGCGAACCAGGTGGCCAGGTCGGGACGAACCGCCAGCGGAATCAGGAAGCCGACGCCGGCGATCATCTGCCAGCGCATGGCGCGGAAAGCGTCGGACCAGGCCAGGCCGTCGGCCTCGCGATGCTGGGTCGACCAGCCGGTGTCGTGGCCCGAGACGATCTGGATGAAGGCCTTGGTGTTGGCGACCATCAGGATGGGGGCCAGGATCGCGGACAGGGCGATTTCGGCCGCCATGCCCTTGGCGATGGCGCGACGGCCGCCGAAGGTGCGCAGCTCGGCCGGACGGCTGAGGACCAGGGCGGCGCCCATGAACTTGGGTCCGATCAGCAGCACGCCGGACAGGAAGGAGGCCAGCATGAAGGGCGTGAACTGGGGGTTCAGGATGTAGAAGAAGCTGGTCCAGTCGACCGGATAGAACATCTGGATGAACAGTCCGACCATCAGCGACGCCAGCCACAGCGGCGACGACAGATAGGCCATGCAGCCCATCAGCAGCTGAAGGCGGCTCATCGGCGACAGGCCCTTGGCCGTGATCAGGCCCAGGTGCTGCAGGTTGCCCTGGAACCAGCGGTGGTCGCGGCGGATGAAGTCGGTGATCGACGGCGGGGTCTCTTCCCACGATCCGTCCAGCGAGGCGGTGACGTGGACGGCCCAGCCGGCGCGGCGCATCAGGGCGGCCTCGACGACGTCATGGCTCATGATGTGGCCGCCGAAGGGCTTGCGGCCCTTCAGGTGCGGCAGGCCGCAGCAGGCGGCGAAGGCGCGCGTGCGGATGATGGCGTTGTGGCCCCAGTAGCTGGATTCCGAACCAGTCCAGTAGGCCAGGCCGGCAGCGGCGACGCGGCCGTACAGGCGCACCGAATATTGGGACACGCGCGCGAAGATGGTGCGGGCCTTGATGATGACCGGGGCGGTCTGGATCAGGCCGACGCCCGGATTGCGCTCCATGGCGTCGACCATGCGCAGCAGAGTCTCGCCGGCCATGGTGCTGTCGGCGTCCAGAACGATCATGTTCTCATAGGCGCCGCCGAAACGACGGACCCATTCGGCCAGGTTGCCGGCCTTGCGCTCGGCATTGTCGGTGCGGCGACGGTAGAAGGCCTTGGCGTTGGCGGCCATGCGGAACGCCTGGAACACCGAACGCTCGGCGGCGGCGGCGTCTTCCTTGGTCGAATCGCTGAGCACGAAGATGTCGAAGGCCGACGAGGCGCCCAGACGCGCCAGGCAGGAATCGATCTGGGACAGGCGCGCGAAGGACGAACGGGCGTCCTCGTTGTACAGCGGCATCAGCAGGGCCGTGCGGGTGCGCGGCATCGGCGGATGCGGCGAAAAGGCGAGGTCCGCCTGATCCTTGCCGCGCAGCATGACGAACAGGCCCATCAGGCCGCTGACGAACCAGCAGGAGATGGCGGTGATGAGGACCATGAACAGGCTGAAGGCCAGGATCTCGGTGCCGTCCCAACCCTTGCGGGCATAGAGGTAGAAGGGCGTGATGGCCGACAGGCCGGTCAGGACGATGGTGCCGGCCAGCAGGGCCAGGCGTCGCGTCGCGACCGTGCGCGGCGAGGTCGCGGGCGTCACGTCGGCGACGGCGTCGGGCGCGGACAGGGACTGAACCGGCATGGCCAGCGGCGCCTCGTCGGGCAGCCACGACCAGCTAGGCGTTTGCGCGCCGTGGATCGTCGTCTCGATTTCAGCCTGTTCGACAGGCCGGATCGCCAGCTTGTTCATGCCGCTCTGGACGCCCCCGAGTGAACCGGATGTCGTCCCGAGGGCTGGGGACAACGCGGAGTGCTGCACTGCAACACGACCTGCATAATCGATCACATTCGCGCGATTTTCAATCACGCAATGTTGATGAAACCAAAAATTGTGGGGGTGAAGTCAGGCCGGAACGTCGAACGCGGCGGAAGCCGGGCGGCCGTGCGGCGACTCCGTGGCGACCGACAGCAGTTTACGGTCCAGGACCCAGGCTGCAACTCCCACCCAGCAGACCAGGACGATGGCGTAGAGACGCTCCCACCAGCCGACATTGGCGTCGTTGACCGTGCCGGGGAAGACGAGGTGCTTGGTCAGGACCGTCAGGATCGCCATGACGACGAAGGTGACGGCGAGGAAGAGCTTCAGGCGCGGCAGGTCCCGACGTTTGGCCAGCCCCCACAGCAGCAGCATCGGCGCCAACTGAATGCCCAGGGCCAGGTTGATGACCATGTGGCGCGGATCGGGCCAGGGCCACAGGGTCGAGGCCGACATGCCGCCGCCGGCCAGGATGAAGACGATAGCGATGACCCAAGCTGCGACCCGCGCGCCGGTCAGGGCGTAGATGGCCAGACCAAAGCCGATCCCCGCCAACCCGGCCATGACGCCGGCGACGAAGACCCCCCCGTTGAAGATGATCGGCGCCTTGGCCGTCGCCCCGCCCAGTTCGCTGAGATACTGGGTCGCATTGTTGAAGCCGGGGTAGGCCAGGATGGCCACCGCGACCACCGTCAGGGCCAGAAGCGGCGCGGCGACGCCCACGCCCAGCAGCCGACGACGGCGGTGATAGCGAAGCTGCGGCTTCAGCAGGGCCTGAAGGTCCAGCGGCCAGGGCCGGCCGTCCAGCGGCTTGAGCCCCCACAGCGGTCGAATGGGCGGGATGCGCCGCACGACCTCATAGATCGCCAGGCTGCCGACGAAGGTGACGGCGATCAGAGACAGCAGTTCGACCGGCGCGGGAAGGTTCGCCGGGCGTATGATCCAGACGGCCGCGACCAGCACCGTCTGGTGCGCCAGATAGAGGGGGAAGGTCGCCTGGGTCAGATAGTTGAGCGCAGGACCGCCCCGGTCGCGCAGATGGCGATAGCCGAAGCCCAGGATGGCGACGATCACCGCCCATTGGTCGACGCCGTACACGGCGGCCTTGGGCACGCCCCAGAAGGCCCGCGCGCCGGGATGCCAGACCTGGACCATCATGATCGGCAGGGCGACGACCGCCAGGGCCAGGGCGATCCAGCGATAGCGCTCCATCGTGCGCCACAGGCTCTCGCGGCCGACGATGCTGAAGCCGAACAGGAAGGCGACCAGCGACAAGGCGTGATTGTACCAGTCGTTGTGCAGCGTGTTGGTCAAGCCGAACCAAGGGAAGATCAGCAGCCGAATGGCGAACAGGTAGAGGATCGGCAGAACCAGGAGGCGTGGGCCTGTCAGCGCCCTTTCCAGCCCATTGCTCAGGCGGTCGATCAAGCCGGGCTGGCGCCACAGGACGACGGCGACCAGGCTGTAGACCGCGATATAGACGATGAACCACAAATGGTTGACCGGCACGCCGTCGGCGAGACCGCTCCAGCCGAACTCATGGCCCAGCCAGGCGACGAAGCCGGCGACGCCGCCGGGCCAGCCGCCCTTGTCCATCGACTCGATCCAGGACTGGATCGGCACCAGAACCAGGGCGCCGAAGATCAGGGGCGGGACCAGTCGTTCGAAACGGGCGCGGGCGACCTCGCGCGGGGTGCGCCGGAAGGTCATGAACCGCAGCGCGGCGCCCGACACCAGAAACAGCAGGGTCAGCCGCCAGGGATTGGTGACCAGGATCGCCTCACGCATCCACTCGAAGGTGTGGGCGCTGTGGATGTGCCAGTCATAAACCCCGTAAACCAGGCCGACATGATACAGGATCAACAGGCCGAAGGCGCCGACCCGGATCCAGTCGAGATCGTAACGGCGCTGGGTCGGGGAAGCGGACGGGTTCACGGCCGCGTCTATGATCCGCGTCTGCGCAT
This sequence comes from Brevundimonas sp. UBA7838, assembly GCF_002500885.1. Lineage (NCBI taxonomy): Bacteria > Pseudomonadati > Pseudomonadota > Alphaproteobacteria > Caulobacterales > Caulobacteraceae > Brevundimonas > Brevundimonas sp. UBA7838. The sequence continues at coordinate 48,275 of NZ_DLTK01000130.1, read as the reverse complement.
CAGGCAAGACGCCGGATGGACGCGGGGCGCCGCCAGCCCCGCATCCAGTTGAACGGACTAGACCGTCTCCGTCAGGCCCAAGGCCTTCAGCGTCGCTGTGATCGAGGCGTCCTGTTCGGCGCGATACAGGGCCATCTCGTCCTTGACCGGACGACCAAGCGCCTGCTCGAAATCGGCCTTGGCGGGGTCGACGGCGTAGGCGGTTTCGCGGGCCTCTGACCCCAGGTTGGACTGGAAGATGCCGGCGGCGCTGACAGGCAAGAAGTCTTCGTAGGTGATGGGCTCGGCGACGACGTGGTCCGCCGCGATCAGGGCGTCCAGATCGGCAGTCTTGGCGCGGGCGGCGAGACCCTCAGGCGTCGCGCGATAGCGGAACCAGGCGAGGTCTGCGCGGCGCAGGGCGTCCCAGTCGTCGGGCAGGGCGGAGAAGTCCTTCTTCGCCAGGGCCTCGTCGTACAGGGCGCGACCGGCGGGCGTCAGGGCGCAGCCGCGCTGTTCGATCTCGCCGAAGCGGGCGGTGTGGGCGCCCGCCGTGGGGCCGTCGGCGCCGGGGAAGGTGATCGCCTCTTGCAGAGCCTTGAAGCTGGTCTGGCGCAGCAGGATCGGACAGGCGCGGGCGGGCGGACCCTCGATGGTTTCCTTCGGCGAAATACCGCGTGCGGGCATGGTGGCCTGGGCCGCATCGATATCCAGCGTGCGCGGCGTCAGGTGGTTGATGTGCGGCCCCTTGAAACTGACCACATCCGCGATCAGTCGGTGGGCGACGACCAGCCGTTCGTAAGTCTCGGCGCTGACGGTCGCCTGGGCGTGCCAGCGGAAGGTCTCCAGCAGCTCTGACACGAAACGATCGGCTTGGGCCTCGTCCAGCCCGCCGAAGGTCTCGGCGGTCTCGATCAGCTCGCGCGCGCCGGGGGTGAAGATGTCGCGGCGGGCCAGGGTCTTGGCCGCTTCCGCGCGCAAGGCTTCGTCCTCGATCAACTCCAGCCGCAGCAGCGAGGTGAAGACCCGGAACGGATTGCGCGCCAGGGCCGCCGGATCGACGGGGCGGAAGGCGGTCGAATGCACCGGCACCCCGGCGGGGGCCAGATTGTAGTAGCTGACCGGCTCCATCCCCATGACCGCAAAGGCGCGCGCAATCGTGGCCAGTTCATCGGCCGTGCCGACGCGGATGGCGCCGTGGCGCTCCTCCGACAGACGCGCCAGTTCGCCGGACGCCGCCAGCCGGTCGGCGCCGCTGGCATCGGCCTTTAAAGTAGCGGCGTTGATATCCGCCACCAGCGTCAGCAGGTCGCCGTATTGGGGCACCTCGGCCCGGTACATGGCGGACAGGGCGGCCGAAAACCGGCTGCGGATTTCGTCAGGATGGACGAAGGCGGACATGAGCGCTCCCATTTTTCGCCGATCCATAGGCCGACTGGCCGCCGGTTGAAACCCGGCGGCCGCCGCACGGGTCAGGCGTCGACGCCGACCCCGATCGGGCAGACCACGCCGGTCCCGCCGATGCCGCAGTATCCGGCCGGGTTCTTGGCCAGATAGCCCTGGTGATAGCCCTCGGCGTAGAAGTAGTCGCCCGCCGGTTCGATCTCGGTGGTGATCGTTCCGCGGCCCGCCTTGCTCAGGGCGGCCTGATAGGCGTCGCGCGAGGCTTCCGCCTCCGCCTGCTGCTCGGCGTTCAGCGTGTAGATGGCCGAGCGATAGGTGGTGCCGATGTCGTTGCCCTGGCGCATGCCTTGGGTCGGGTCGTGGTTCTCCCAGAAGGCCTTCAGCAGTTCGGCATAGGTGATGACGCTCGGGTCGAACACGACCTTGACCACCTCGGTATGACCCGTCCGGCCGGTGCACGTCTCTTCATAGGTCGGGTTGGGCGTGATTCCGCCGGAATAGCCGGCCGACGTCACCCACACGCCCGGCAACTGCCAGAAGATGCGCTCGACACCCCAGAAACAACCCATGCCGAAGATGGCGGTCTGGAAACCGTCGGGATAGGGCCCTTTCAGCGGATGGCCGCTGACATAGTGGTTCACATCGGTGTCCAGCGGTTCGGCGCGGCCGGGCAGGGCGGTCTCGGGTGTGGGCATTTCGGCGGTCTTCTTGAACAGCATTTGCGGCTCTCTCATCGGAAAATGGCGTTGAAGTCCATATGGGGATGCGAGAGGCGCTTGCCGAGGGGGCGAGTGTGTTCTATCAGGCCCGCCTCCCGCCGGATCGACCTCCGGCGGCGCGCAAGACGCAGCGTGAAACGGACAGGTGGCGGAGTGGTCGATCGCGCACGCTTGGAAAGCGTGTGTAGGTGAAAGCCTACCGAGGGTTCGAATCCCTCTCTGTCCGCCACCTCCTCTCTATTTCCTCTCATTTTCAAGCGCTTACGTCGGCGTGACGTATCGGCCCTAAGCTCGGCCCTAAGGGTTAAATTCGCTGTGCATAAGTTGGGTTACGACGCGCAGATCGCGCGCTGGCGACTGAACCGATCCCAAACCACGGTGGTCCCGCTGCGAACCATGGCGCAGTTCACTTCCAATTCTGACGGCGTCCAACAGATGGCAGTGATGCGGTTGTAGCTCGCGCCTGTCTTCTCACAGGAGAGTCTCTGCCCAGACACTAAAGCCCTCAGGGTTGCGGTCGCCGAATCTGCCGACGCTTGTGGGCAAGGATGACCCGGCGAGCACGTCTCGTCGCTTTCCCGAGCGGCTACGGCATGAAGACGAACCCTAGTGCCATCCTCACACCTGAACGTGTCACCGTCGTTCACATAGGCGACTTCGCAGGAGAACCGATTAGCCGGTCGTTCTAAAGTTGCAACGGGCTGTGGTGAAACGTCTCCACCAACCAGCCGGAGCGGGTCAGGAAAAGGCGAGAGGAGCACCGCAATGAAAATCGCAGCCATCATTGCAAGGATTGCAACGGCGAACCGCGCACTAAGGTGGTCCTTGCGCCGCCTAGGCCGATCTACATGGTGTCTTGGCCTACGAAGCTTTGGCTTTGATTTGCGTACAGGCGCCATCGGATCACGCTAGGTGCAAACCCCAAAAAGATCGTTTCCCTTACGGCGCTAAAGCAGCCTCAGCTTCACACCGTGTATAGGCCACGCTCTAAGCACATAGCCTGATCGAGAAAGGTTGAACGATAAAGGAGGTGTCCGCACGCTGCCTAGTGTGTGTCCCGGCGATGCGGAACCTCGCAGCCGAAGCTGCGATAAACTCACTACAGGTCGTCGTGGTAAACACGCCGAATTTCGCGAGTGATCTTCAGCGCCGACACCTCCCAAGTCGAACGATGCCTCACTCATACACAGGGCGCAACTTTTTCCTCGCCAGAAGGCGTTTCATTCTCAGTCCATGCCAATCCACGAAGCCGCATCTGGAACCCACAAAATCAAGTCCTGCGTTCGAAGGCGGTTTCTTCGAGACCACTTCGCTCCATAAGTTACGCTTCGCTTGATAATCGAGATCCGGCGCACTGAGAAGATCTGCGAGGAGAAAGTACGCTTCGGTGTCTACGCCGAGTTTTTCTTTCATTTGAATGACTTTCGTCGTCGCGCGAGCATTGAGATCAGTTAACGCGGCCGAAAAGAAATTGACGTCACAAAGCATCGCAAATTTTATGCTGATGTAAATGAAATAGGAAGTTGGCGCACCACGCAAGTCATCGATTACATCACGAACCTCTACGTTTTTGACAAAATCTTTCTTGAAGAAGTGAGCTCCAATAATAAGTATGTTTAGGCTTTCAACTGCGTCGAAGCGCTTCATGCGGCGGAAAAATGCATCATGAGACAGTTTTAGTAGATCGATTAGTTCTTTGAGAAGCACATGCTCTAGCCAATCTGAATTCAGGCTAATTTTTTTGAATCCTTTACGGTCCTTGATCTGCAGCATGTTTGCCAAAGCGTAGGTCGTGTTGACACGCACGTCCAAGCTCGCAATGTAAAATGAAAGACGGAATAAGGACCAAATTGATTTCTCAATACAGTCTATCTTCTCAACGTCATTATCGTTGACCAGATTCGCAGAGTCCACCAGCTCGACGATCATAACATTGATCATTGATAGGGCGAATCCACTGATATTGTGGAATCCAACTCCGTGCTCGCCAATTATCAGTCTAGCCTCTTGGGTCTTTGCGTTAACTTTCTTGCTCAGAGCCCTATATTTGCTCGAATCGGATACGCCTTTAACAGCGTCAACAGACTCTTTGAGTTCGAAAATTGCTCTGCCAATTTCTCTTTTCGCAGTAGACAGAGGCGTGACAAAGGGACGTGAAAGATTGCTGGTTTTTTCAGCATTGATATGAAGTTTATAGAAAAGAAGTTCACGCGCAATTATTTCTTCTACTACTGCTAAATCTTCATCAGTGTTTGCAAATATAAAATAGTCATCGACATATCTACGAACTTCGTAATGTCGACCGTGGAAAAGATCCACGGCAGCGCATTTCGACACTACGTTGGCATCAATCTTTTGAAAAATGATCTCCGCGAAAACACGGGATAGCTCGGGCCCTATAACTATCCCATTCGTCTCGTTATAGTTTTGATGCTGCATAAGCAGGTCAAAAGTTTGCTCGAACGCAAAATGTTTTGGATGCTCTTTAGCCAAATCTTTGCTTTTGATTGCCCAGCTAACAGAGTGCGTGTAGAGGCTGTGAAAGCACTTCGAAACATCTAACGTGCGAAGTTTACTGAATCGCTTCTCCAAATTGATGAACATGCTACTGTCAAAGAACTTACCGAGCAGATTAAAATCTCGATAGGCGAAGAACGAAACAATTCGCGAAAGTTCTTCTTCGTCGTCCTCTTGATGAACTGACTGTATTGCGCTTTCAGGCTCCTTGAACGGCGCTTGAGCAGACAGGCGCGCCAGCCCGCTCGGTCGGCGAAGCGAAAAGGGGCTAAGTGTGCATGAAGCCAACAGCGTTTCGGCAAATGAGTCGTAGAATGCTGCAGCCTCTCGCTGACTCCTAGGATGGACAACGCCGAGTGAGGTAGCGCCTCCGCGATCTTTCCTGATTTGGAACTCATACGGGCGAGTGTATCGTGACCTTTTCGAGTTAGGCAGATCCCGTACTAGGTCAAGCCAACTTTTATCCGCCGCCGTCACTCCGCTCTCTACGAGCGATAGGTAGTGGAAATCGTTGGTGAAAATGAGTGGAAGCTCGTGGGGAAGCACCTCAGTAACGAGGGCGCGCGCGGAGCGCGGGTGGCTGGCTCTAGACATAGGCCCACACAGCTTTGATTACACCCAATCGGTCAGCTTTAAACCGGGCCATCATGGGCACTTGAAAACCCGCCAGAAACGACAGTGACCGCAGTTGTGTCAGTTGAGCGGCTGAGAGATGGGTATTCACGACAGAGGAAAAACTGCTCGTTGGGCCGAAGAGAATGCTTCGGAGAAACGCATCGAGATGATTTAACTGCGTCTCATAGCGCGGCAACGTCATGTCCTGCTCGCTGTTTAAGCACTGCTTGTAGTTGTAGTAGACCCCCGATTTAATCGTCCGCTTTGGCCCCTTCACGGTGAGACCCGTTCGTCTCACGCTGAAATTCGACGTCAAATATTGAATCCGGTCAATTAGTAACGCTCGGTCACGGGTCATGCTATACGCCTTTAACGACAATATAACGCGGGTCTTTATACGCTTTACTTTAGTATTGGCTATCGTGATAGAGACATTGCGCGGCGCACTATTCGCCTTGTCTATCCTCTGTGATAGGTTAAAATCGTACCCAAGATATTCAAATGTTTTATAGCCGCTCTGGTCTTTCTGGTCTGGCAGGGCGATGTTGGATTTTTTGTGCGCCTTCGTGCTTAGCTTTAGACCGTCTGGCAATATAGCCTCAAGTTTCTGGTCTAGATCTTCGATAGGTTCGTAAGAAAATAGGATGATATCGTCAGCAAAGCGAAAGTACCTGTAGGCTCCTTCTATTAGCATAACATCTCGATCAAATTCCTTCATCACGTATTCGGATAGCACTGCGCTCAATGATACCCCTCTGGGCAGGCCATGGGTATTGCCTACGCAATGAACTTCGAGAAATTTCGCAAGAACCCGATTTGCCATAGGTGACAAGACAGCCGTCATTTCTAGGCCTGACCTGATCGGAGCGAGCGGGATAGACTCGTAGAAGCTCGCTATATCTCGTCTGTAGATGTATAAGGGCGTAGCGTCACGACAGCTTTGAAGGACGCCATTTATAATCTTCTCGCGGCTCGGCATACGAATACGCGCGCGATATTTTACATTAGACGCTAGGGCCCTCAGAACCAAAGCAGTCGAGTAGTCTCCATAGGCCACGCCGTCTTTGCTACCGAGCCGGATTTCTGTGTAATCAGCCAGTGATTGGGGATCGCGAGCGCAGGCTATGGCCTTTTGAATCTCTGAGTCTTTATCAGTCTTGAGGGTGACCTTGAACCGAGACGAGTCGCCTGCGCGCAGAGCGCGAGCGAATGCGTAGATAGAAAAGGCTGAGGCAGACATCGGAGAACCTTGAAGAGGTTCGGCAGGACATTCAACCCGAGATAGATGTATCAGGCCAAAACCTTTTCACCGTCCGTTTGAGATGAACGCATAACCCTCTGAATCGCCGACTTAGAAACCCCGAAAGCGCCAGCTAACTGTCCCAATGAGGCCCCGGCACGTTTGCGGCTGACGATGTCCGCGCGTTGTGAAGCAGAAAGCCTGCTGGGTCGCCCCAAGGCCTTCCCTTCTGCTTTCGCTCGCAGCAGACCGGACTGCGTTCGCTCGATCAGTAGATCGCGTTCAAACTCAGCCACAGCGGCTATGACGGCCATTGTCATACGGCCAGCGGCGCTACAAAGGTCTGCCCCGCCGAGGGCGAGGCAATGAACTTTGACCCCTGAGGAGGCTAGCCGTTCGACGGTAGCCCGCACATCCATGGCGTTGCGCCCTAGGCGATCCAGTTTTGTGACAAGCAAAACATCACCACTCTCCAGCCGATCTACAAGCCGAGAGAACTGCGGGCGCTCGAAGGCAGCCACCGATCCGGAGATGATCTCGCTGACCACGCGGTGGTCGTCCACGGCGAAGCCTGCCCCCGAAATCTCTGAAATCTGATTGTCAGTCGTCTGGCCGGCGGTGCTGACTCTGCAATAAGCGAAGACGCGACTCATGGGCTCGCTCCTGTATCGAAAACCTAAATCGAAATTCTAGGTGTATCGAAATTGGGCGCAAGCTATTTTTCGAGCCCGCTTTCTGAAATGTATCGAAACCGGTCGTTTTCGATCCGCCGAACGAGCGATTGCGACGAGCAGTGAAACGCCTATTTTTTTCCGCTAGAACGACCGATAGAGTCCATCTGGGCAATATAGTTTTCTAAACCTCCATAACTGGCAATTAAGCGATATGGATTTCTATTTGCCACTTCGAGTTTAGTCTCGTTCGGTATTTGGCACCACACACACTGGAGTTTTGTTTCATTTATAGGTTCCGAACACGTGGAGCACGATCTTTCGCTCGGGATTATATTTCCCTCAACAAAGGAATGGGGCCGACCCATTTCGTCAACTAAATAGGGTACAGCGGAGCTTCTACCGATTTTCATTTCCATCAGTTCGGCGGGAATGCGTTTTGCCACTTCTTGAAGTCGCGTCCTTGTAGTGTTGTCCGCCCTAGCCCCGACAACTATCTTTGATACACAAGCGGCAGGGACGTTCATCAACATCATGTTTCCGCTTTTTGTTACATCATCGTTACCTACTACCATCCTTCGCTCTTGCTCATACTGCCAGCATGCCGCTTTGTTGAAATAGGCGGTTTTCACAACAGCATTACGTAGAAAATACGTATAACGGGGTTTTCCGATGTGAAGAACCCGTGCAACAAGTTCAGAAAAATCGTAGGATGGCGTGTCGCTGTAGCTCACATCATCAAAACGGGCGTCAGGAATATGTTCTAAGATGGCCTCTTCTGAAAAAACGATCGCAAAACCGGTCTGATTTTGTGCGTAGTGGGCCCACATGGGCATTACAATCGGCGATCTTGAGAAGCATGTTGTAGGGTATTGAGGAAGTTCACCAATAGCTTCCGAAAAACAGGCGAGCATCTCTGGGTCGCCATTGAAATCTGCCGCTAGAAAAAGCTCGTATGGGTCATTGAATTCGTTAGGCTTCGAAAACTTTAAAGTTACTTTATCGTCTTTGGTGAAAACAGCATCTATTAGATTTTCCGGCAGATACTTGCAAATCAACCCGTTATTTTCTGTCATTTCGTGAACCTTCGGCGATCAGTAGACCGGTTGCGCCCATATTAATTCTGCGCTTACTAGATATCGCGGCTCCAATCGCTGTAAGTTGGATCGGCTGCCGTATTGATCAGCGTATGGACTGACGCACTTGAGCAGCGTCTTCCGAGGACCAATCTCGCGCTCGGTGCTCATGTTGATGAAGTGAGATGGCGCGATGTCTCGATTACCTTGTGGGTCGATCACTTTGATTCGGAATGTGACATAGTCGAGTTCACGATCACCTGCGTTCGTGATGCGAACTTGTATGGGGAAGGTTGGGCCACACGCTTCGAAGTTGGCAGCCGCCGAGACGGTGGTTGCTGCATTCACGTCGGCTCTGATCTTTTCGCTTTTGACCTGATCTCGCCATGCCGTGAAAAAAATGAGTGCGAAGCACGCCACCACAAGTGCGAAAATGATCAACATCGCGCGCCAAGCCGTTTCGAAGACTTTCATGATGGCGTCGCCTACCGACACCGGCCTCGTGAGCTCACCGATGTAGAAGGGGCCATTCCAAATAGCCCGCCAGAAATCCGACATGCAGCGCTCCTGACGCGTTAGCTACTCTTAGTGGAATGATGGCGTCAGCAGCTTGCAAAGCTTGCTTTTGACCCAGATACCCACGGTTGTCGAGTTCCAGCAATCCTGAAGGGCACCCCTTTCCTGAGAGGGGTTGTGAGCGCGACAAAAAATCTGCCTTCGTGTGACGAGGACCTACGCCTTCTTGCGCGGCTTCATCCTCTGACGCGGCTTTGTCCCCAAACCGATGGCTTTCGCCAGTTCCGATCTGCGAGCGGCGTAGGCAGGGGCGACAATGGGATAGTCGGCAGACAGGCCGTACCGAGCCCGATAGTCGTCTGGCGTCATGTCGTGACGGCCGATGTGGCGCTTGAGGGTCTGGTACGTCTTACCATCAATGAAGCTGACCAAACCCGCATCCGTGATGGATTTCCGAACCTGAGACGCTGTCGGCTTCGGCTCCTCCGGCTCGACCTCCGTAACGTCCACGCCAAGGCCATTTAGAGCCCCGTACACGGCCTTTATGAGGATCGGCAGGGCATCGACCTCAACTCGGTTATTTTCGACGTAGGCGGCGATTATCTCAGTCGTCAAAACGGTGAGGCTGGTGGCGATCTCGGTCATCAAGACCTCGTGCTGGAGTGAAGTTATCACACTATAGAAAGCAGGAAAAACTAAACGACAACCCCAGAACGTTATGAATAGGCAGAACAAGAGATAACAAGAAAGTACACATTTCGCTCATCAAGGAACCAATATCAGCGCCGATAGCGATCAAAAGAATTGGCAATTTCCCTGTTTTTCCTGAGAGTTATGGGGCAAACGCGGCGAAACCACGCCCACCTCTTCGGCGCAGCTTCGGTCGGACGAATACGCCCTCCACTTCTGCATGCGCAAGAACAGGGGAGCGTCTGTTGACATTTGGTCCAAAACGTGGTAATTTACTTACATCATCACTTAATAGAATCTTCTGTATATCTACATCCTTCCTTATATCTTCGATATTTGGTTTGATGGATATTTAAATTTGTGATGGATAGGTGCTGAGCACCCCTCGGAGCTTAACGTTATCAGTAAGAGCTAGAGGAAAATGCGACTAACAAGATGAAAAATGAATACCATTATACCCCAAGGAGTTTTTGACTCTCTTGATAACAGCCTTGCGCGCAATGCAAAGGCCCTAAAAGACCCAAGTATAGCCAATCTACGCCAACGGATTCAGTCTAACGCACGTATCAATCGTGATGGCGTAGATGTCCCAACCAAATACCTTTCATTGGCGCTCACGAGCATCCAGCGCATCGTTGCGACGAATGGCAAAAAATACAACTCTCTCGGCGACGAGATGTTGATTGAAGACTTAACAGACGTCTTGGCCCTCCCTGTTAAAGGCGAGAGTGCGGATGTATCTGCCTTCACCAGTGTCGATACCGCCCCGGCAACGCCTGCGATCCCCGCAAGCGTCGAAGCAGTAGTTGTTGACTGTTTAGTGCCGCTGGATGACGAGTCCACCGCGACCGAGGCCTACACATTCCCACCGACACCCATCGCTGGGGCGGAAACCGGTCGCGCTGCTCAAATTTATGAGAGTTTTGTGCGGAAGTTCATCTGGCAAATACGGACTGAGAGCAAGCTAGCTGAGGCCGAACTCATTTTCTGGAAGACTTCAACACCTGAGCAACGACGAGTGGATGAGGAGCTAGCAAGATCGCAAATGCCAAAACTAAAACAAAAATGGGTTGATGCCCTTAGGGCGTAAAATGTGGGAGATGATGTCTGGCGGTCCGTACTTGTACGCCCACGCCAGACGCCTTCTACACCAGCATTATATGTATTCCTATTATTTGACAGATGACAGGCAACGTTCTTCTCAAGAATTTTCAACGTCTGGATCATTGATCAAGCCCTAGCAGCCTGTGAATGTCGCTGCGAAGGATCAATGACCGTCCTACAATCTTCCTAATCGGCAGCTTCCCCGCTTTGGCAAGGTTGTAGATCGTAGAACGGCTGACACGCATGTAACGACATGCCTCAGGAATGGTCAGCGTCAGTGACACGTCATTGATCGACCGGCTCATAGCGGAGCCGCTGACGCCAACGTGTACGCGAAGTGGGAGTTTGGCATATCGGTCCTGTTGAGATTGGGGGCGCACGCCCCGGCAGAACCGACCCCAGTAACGCCCATTTCGAGCTTTGCAACACCTCCGTTTTTCAACTTCATCGTAAGTTGACTGGTTAGGGCTAGCTACCGAGGACTGCTGACCACTAGTAAAATTCCGCCATTTTTTTCAGTGGGATAGGGAGTGTTGAGCACAGTCTTCGACCGTTCGTGTTCACGTAAAATGTTATCGAAGGAAGGCGGACCAAGCGTCCATGACTACCCTGCGGCGATCCAGAGCATCGCCACGGCGATAGGCACGCTCGACGGCGCTTCCGACTGCGTGTCCGAGGCACATTTCGACAATGTCTCGGCGGTAGTCGGTGGTCTCTCCTGCCCAATCTCGGAAAGTCGAGCGGAAACCATGCACGGTTGCCTGTTCTCCAAATCCCATGCGGACCAAGACAGACCGCATCGCATTGACCGACATCGGACCGCTCAACGTATTGGCTGGGAAGACCCAATCGCTTTCAAAGCGCGCCATCTTTAGCAATATCGCGATAGCATCGTCTGACAGCGGAACGCGGAGAGGGGTAGAGGTCTTGGTACGGCTGGCCGGAATGCTCCAAACCTTACCTTTCAGATCAAACTCAGACCAAATCGCGTTCAGCGTTTCTGACGTGCGTACTGCGGTTAGAACTGTGAACTCCAGAGCCTGAGCGGCCACTCCGTCACGCTGCCGAAGACTTTGGATGAATGCTGGTGCTTGATCGAATGGAAGTGCGCGCTGGTGCCCTCGGTTGAGCTTTGAGCGAGGCGACAGAACGTGGGCGAGGTTTGGTCCACAACTGGTTCGCCGTCTGGAAAAGACGGCGGGTGAGGTCCTGCAGGTCTACTTGCACTGAGTGGGAACTTCCGGTTGTCGAGCGTGGCGTAGACCATACTCAGGGCGACTGCGAGGTCCATCTAATTCCCCCGCGTCGTGACGGGCGAGGGAAGGGCGTGATTTGCCGCCTTTTTGCAAAGGGTCGCGTGTGCGAGGATGGCACAAAGGCACGCCCCAGACGGCCCTTCGAGCATAAGGTCGTCGCCGATAGACTACGTCTACTTCTGGCGCTGCTGCGACGTGGCAAAATCACACTGCCTGACCGAAAGGGGCAGACTGTGTCGCGGCCATTTGAACCGTCAACGAGGTCGCGCAGGCTTGCGCTGAGGATCGCGTGCGTCGCGGAACCAGTAGCCGAAGCTGCCGGCCGTGAAGCCCGTCCCGCCTCGGGCGACAAGAAACAGCATCTGCCCGCTCGGCACAGTCTCCAGCGAGGCGACGACGCGAGAATGAAACGGCAGTTCGAGGAAGGCTTTGTTGTTCTCCTGCCGAACCAGAAGGGCCGTGCCCTGAGAGTGCTAGCGGCTCAGCTGGCCAAATTGATCGATGCAACTGCTTTTGGCTCTTAATCGAAACGCGACTATTCAAAGGTGTCAGCCTGAAATGTTCAGTCTGCTGGCGCCGGCAGTGGCTGTTTCTGGCGCGTTGCCGACGCTAGAAGGTATGGTGCTTTGCGCTTCAGCCGCATTCCAGGGAATGGGGGTGACGTCCGAAGGCTACGCCGCCAAAGCCGTCACCAAAAGTGGTAACCACTCCACTGCGTCACCATAGGGATGGCAGTGCGCCAGGACGCGGGTTTCGCCGGCAGGCCAGGCTGTCAGGCGCAGTTCGACGTGGCTGCGGTCGCGGGTCCATTCGAAGCTGATCCAGAGCAACGGGTGGTCGGCGTCGGCGCGGCGGCCGGCGGTCGAGAGGAGCGCTGTGATCTGGCGACGGTCGTCGTCGCTGAGATATTGCAGCACCATGGTGTGCATAACGACGCGGCAGCGCCCGGCTGGCTGCGGCTCGGCCAGTCGGTCTGCCAGCCAAATCACGGCGTCGCCCTGATCGATGCGCGGGGGATGATCGGCGGCGATGCGTAGGGCGTTCTCTAGGCGTTGGGTGCGCGCCGGCTGGTCGGCCCAGGCGAAGGCCAGCAGCCGCTCGCGATGCGCCGGGTCTGCGGCGTTCAGCGGATGCAGGTCGACGCCGCGCGCCGCCACGATGGAGACCGGGCCGACCTTCGGCGATGCGCCCTGCCACAGGGGCTCGATCTGCACGTCCGAGAAGGGATCGCCAGCTGACGCTGAGCCAAGGGCATAGGCGTAGCGATCCAGATTCAGGTTCAGGCCGCAGCTGGACCCGAGCTCGAGCAACTCGAAGGGCATGGCGCGATCCAGAGGGGCGGCCATCAGCGCGCTCATCAGCGCGGCGGCGCGCGCCACCTCGTTCGTTTGCGGCGGATGCAGGATCCAGTCGGCGATGTATCGATCGTTCCGGGCCAGGGCGTCGGCCACGGCCGCGTCGAAGTCGATGTGTTCGCGACGATAGAGGCTGGTCAGGGCGTAGGACCGGCCCGCGCGCGCCAAGGCGTGAAGGGCGCCGTTCAAGCGCAGGGCCAAGGCGGCGGCGGCCTGATCGCCTGGCCAGTCATACAGCCGTGCGGCCGTCAGCGGCGCGTGAGACAGCTGCCGGCTTGCGGCTTCGAGAACGCAGGCGACAAAGGGCGACCCCATGGCGCGGCAGCGGTCGGCCTGGGCCGCGAGTTCTTGGGTGAAACGGTCGGCGACGGGGCAGATCATCCAGTCACCAATGGCATCGTCACGCGTTCCGAATAAAACGAACTGTTGATTGTGTGCCCCAAGTTCGAAAAGTATTCGCTCAAGGGTTGCGCCCCGACGTTGCTTGAAGCGCGGACGGGATGGGTGACTTACCTATGATCACCTCGCTTAACAGCGCGTGAATCTCGCGAAATTCAGGTCCGGTCGATGTAAGCGGCCAAGCGTCTCCAGCTTAACTATCTTTTTAGTCGTTCCGTCATAGGAGTGGATAGTCACCTGAAAAACAGGGTGTTTTGCGTAGCTCGAACCAAGACCGGGCTGTGCGCAGTGGCGTCAGCTGAGTAATTAGCTGCCCCTAGGTAAGTATAAGTGCGTAACGGGGGCGAGCTCATGATGTCCAAGATGCGAATTCCGAAGAAGCTGCGGCTTTCCTTCACCCTGATCTGCGTCTCGGCGGCGATCATGATGGCGGTGTTCTTCGCCACGATCATGATGATCCGCGCGTCCATCGAGAGCAACAATCTCAGCCGCACGATCGAGGCGCAGGCGATGTCGCTGGAAACCGCGATCCTGCGTCAGAACAGCCAGTTCCGGGGCTTTCTGGTCACCGGCGACGAGACCTATCTGAAATCCTACTACGAAGGGCGCGACGAGTTCGACAAGGTCGTCGTCGAACTGAAGGGTCAGCTGGGCGACGTGGAAAAACAGGCGCTGCTCGAAAAGTCGCGCCTGGCCACCCTGGCTTGGAGGGCCGATTGGGGCGATCGCATGATCGCCGAGGTTCGCGCCGGCAAGCGCGAGCAGGCGCAGCAAGAAGTCCGTGACGCGGGCAAGAAGGTGCTGGTCAGCGACGCCGTCCTGCCTCTGCGAGACCTGCGTGAGGCTGAAGCCGCCGTCACCGAGAAAAATCTGGAACGTCAGCAGGCTGCGATCGTCACCGCGATCATCGCCCTGATCGTCGGCGGCATCGCCCTGATCACGATCGCCATGGTCCTGTCGGCCATGCTCAGCCGCATGATCGCGCGTCCGATCACGGTCCTGACCGAAGCCATGGGCCAGTTGGCCAAGGGCGACAACGACATCGTCGTGGACGCCAGCCATGCCGACGAACTGGGCGACATGGCGCGCGCGGTCCTGGTGTTCCGCGACACGGCTCTGGCCAAGGCCGAGGCCGAACGGGCCAAGGCGGCCGCCGATCTGGCCAAGGACGCCGCCGAGCGCGAGAAGATCGTCGCCGACGCCGCGCAACGTCACGTCGTCGAGGAGCTCGACACAGCTCTGGAAGCCTTGGCCGCGGGTGATTTGACCCACACCATTCGCACGCCGTTCGCCCCGGAATATGAGCGCCTGCGCACGGCCTTCAACGTGGCGGTCCAGGGTCTGGAAGAAAGCCTGGCCAGCGTCGCCGGTTCGGCACAGAGCGTTCGCCTGGGCGCCACCCAAATCTGCTCGGCGTCCGAAACCCTGTCGTTGCGAACCGAACAGCAGGCGTCCAGCCTGCAGCAAACCACCACCGCCACCAACCACGTCACCGACATGGTCGGCGACACGGCGCGCAGCGCGGCCAACGCCCGCAACGCCATCACCCTGGCCAATGGCGACGCCGCGGACGGTCGCGTGATCGTTGAAGAAGCGATCGTCGCCATGGACGCCATCAAGGCCGGATCGCAGGAGATCGGCGAGATCATCAACATGATCGACGCCATCGCCTTGCAGACCAATCTTCTGGCCTTGAACGCCGGCGTCGAGGCCGCGAGAGCGGGCGATGCCGGACGCGGTTTCGCCGTTGTCGCCGGCGAGGTGCGCGAACTGGCCAAGCGCACCGTCGACGCCGCCAAAGACATCAAGCAACTGATCAGCAAGTCGTCGGACGAGGTTCGGCTGGGCGTCGATCGGGTCGGCGAAACGAGCGAGATGCTGGCGCGGGTCGTGTCCAAGATCGGCGACGCCAACACCCTAATCGTGGACATCGCGCAAGGGGCGCAGGTCCAGTCCGAGAATCTGAAGCAGGTCAACAGCGCCGTCGGCAGCATGGACCGCATGACCCAGCAGAACGCCGCCATGGCGGAAGAGGCGACGGCGGCCGCGCGCATCCTGGCGACCGAAGCCGATGAGCTGGCGACCTTGGTTTCCAGATTCCGGCTGAATACGACGGCCTCGGCCTCGGCCGCGCGGGCGCCTCGCCGAGACGCCGCGTCCGCCCCCAAGGTCATCCGCACGGTTGGTGCGCTCGCCCTGTCGAGTGAAGCGGCCGATGACGACTGGAACGAGTTCTAAGATATCGATACAGTTGAGTGTAGAAGAAATCGGCGCAACAGCCCGAACTTCTTAAGCGCCGTTATGTCAGTATTAATCCGTAGTCTGGCATTATAAATCATCAAACACATCCGTGTTTTATTGATGACAGCCATGCAAGAAACTGCATGGAAGAATTTCCGAACGAAAATCAGTTGTCTAGTCTATGTACTGCAAGACAACGCCTTGGAGGCTTCCTTGAAATCCCTGTACCTCACGGCTGCGTTTGCGCCGCTTATCCTCGCCATGCCTGCTCATGCGCAGACGCAGCCTGCGCCGCAGCGCCAGACGGCCTGGGAGGCCAGCCGGACGCGGGCCAATGACGACGTGATCGTGACGGGCGTGGCCAAGGCGCGCGACAGGCTGGACAGCGCGACCTCGACCAGCTCGATCAACGATGTCGAGATCGCCAAGATCGGCGCCTATTCCGTCAACGACCTGTTCCGCACCATCCCCGGCATTCGCGCCGAGGCCAGCACGGGCGAGACCAACGGCAACTATACGATCCGCGGCCTGCCCATGGTCAGCACCGGCGCGAAGTACCTGCAATTCCAGGAAGACGGTCTGCCGGTCCTGGAGTTCGGCGACATCCTGGCGCTGACGTCCGACTATTTCATGCGCTACGACTTCAACGTCGGCCAGATCGAGTCGATCCGCGGCGGGTCGTCCTCGACCTTCGCGTCGAACGCGCCCGGCGGCGTGATCAACCTGATCTCGCAGACGGGTGAGGTCGAAGGCGGCTCGGTCCAGGTGTCTTCGGGCCTGGATTACGACACCTATCGCGGCGACTTCAGCTATGGCGGTCACCTGAGCGACACCGTGCGCTTCCACGTCGGCGGCTTCTATCGCGAGGGTGAAGGCCCGCGCGACTCCGGCTTCACGGGCAACAAGGGCGGCCAGATCAAGGCCAACATCACCAAGACCTTCGACGGCGGCTTCGTACGTCTGTACGGCAAGATCCTGGACGACACCGTCATCGCCTATGGTCCGACGCCTCTGCTGGTGTCCGGCACGAACGACGATCCCAACTACAGCCACGTTCCGAACTTCCCGATGACGCGCGACACCCTGACGTCGCGCAACACCACCGTCTTCCCGTTGCTGGACGGCGACAACAACCTGAAGCGCGTCAATCTGCAGGACGGCAATCAGGTTCAGGTGCGCGCGCTGGGCTTCCAGACCCGCTTCAACCTGCACGGCTGGACGATTTCCGAGCACATGCGCTACGCGCAGCAATCGGGCGATCAGTCGTTCAACTACCCGCTGGCCGTGGTGCCGGCGGCCCAGGCGCCGCTGGCGTTCGGCCGTCGTCCCGGAACCCTGGCCTACGCCACAGGTCCGCGCGCCGGTCAGGCGATCACCAGCCCGACGACCCTGAACGGCAACGGCCTGCTGGCCTATTCGACCCTGGTCCACACCGACATCGACAGCCTGGACAACTTCACCAACGATCTGCGCGCCAACCGCGTCTGGAAGATCGGCGGCGGCGACCTGACGACCACCGTTGGCGTCTACTCGGCCCAACAGGATCTGAAGTTCGATCGCCAGTACATCCCGTTCCTTCAGGATGTCGTGGGTGGCGGAAACTCGGCCCTGGTCGACATCTTCAATACGAACGGCACGCCCCGCACGCAGGACGGCGTCGTCAACTTCTTCGGTCCCTCGGGCGCCGGGTCCAACTCGCGCACCGATGTGACCTACAAGGTGCTGGCGCCCTATGCATCGCTGAACTACCGGCTGGGCAAGCTGGCGCTGGGCGGATCGATCCGCTTCGACAGCGGCGACGTCAACGGCCGCACGGTGGCCAACGGCCTGACCGACGTCCGCACCATCGACGTGGACAACGATGGCGTCATCTCGGAAGCCGAGCGCACCTTCGCCTTCGCGCCTGCCGCCAGCGCGACGCCGGTCGACTACGACTACGACTATGTCTCGTATTCGCTCAGCGCCAACTACCGCGTCTCGGACAGCTTCTCGACCTTCGCTCGTTACAGCGAGGGCGCGCGCGCCGCAGCGGACAAGATCCTGCGTTCGCCGGCTATCAGCAATGTCGACGGCGATCTCCTGCAGGCCGACGCGGCCTATGATCCGGTGAACCAGGCCGAGATCGGCATGAAGTATCGGGCCAACGGCCTATTCGCCAACGTCACGGGCTTCTGGGCCGAGGTCAGCGAGACCAATCAGCAGATCCGCGCGGATGCCGGCGGCGTCACCCGTCTGGTGTTGGTCCAGCGCAGCTACGAGGCCAAGGGCGCCGAGTTCGAGGCCGGCGTACGTCACGGTCCGTTCAGCCTGACTGGCAGCGCCACCGTCACCAGCGCCGAGATCACGAAGGCCGAGGATGCGGCCTTGGTCGGCAACTCGCCGCGCCGTCAGGCCGACCTGATCTTCCAGGTCATGCCGCAGTACGAGACGGACCTGTTCACGGTCGGCGCCAGCGTCGTCGGCACGACCGAGAGCTATACGCAGGACGTCAACCAGCTGAAGATGCCGGGCTACGCCACGGTCAACGCCTTCGTCCAGGTGCGTCCCATCGACCGCGTCGTGCTGTCGCTGACCGCCAACAACCTGTTCGACGAAACCGCCCTGACGGAAGTGTCGGCCGACAGCCTGCCCGCCAGCGGCGTCGTCCTGGCACAGGCCCTGCCGGGCCGCACCGTCACCGCGGCCGTGCGCTTCTACTTCTGATCGAGACCAGGCCTCCGGGCGCATCGCCCGGAGGCCTGTTCCTTCGGGAGCTATATCCAATGACAACGGGCGGCGTTGTTGAGGAGGCGGGCGGATTCGAAGATCAGGTGATCGGCGGACAGGGGCTTGGGGATGACGACGTCGGCGCCGGCGTGCGAGGCCAAGTCGCGATGGTTGGACGAGGCGTTGGCGGTCAGCATGGCGATCGGCAGCCTGTTGACCTCGCGCTGCTGTTCGCCTCTGCGGATGCTGCGGATGGCCTCGACGCCGTCCATGACCGGCATCTGCATGTCCATCATGATCAGGTCGTAGGCGTGCGCCGACCACAGATCGACGGCTTCCTGGCCGTTTTCGGCGACATCGATCTGACAGCCGAAGCCGCTGAGGAGCGCCTGGACGACCTGCTGGTTGACTAGATTGTCCTCCGCCAAGAGGATCCGCGCGCCGTAGAGTCGATCCAGCGCTTCCACATGGCTCTCGCCTTCGTGGGTGATCTCGCCGCTGGGATCCATCGGCAAGTCGAGAACGAAGAGCGTTCCCCGACCGGGCTTTGAACGCACCCTAAGGCGGCCGCTCATCAGCTCCGCCAGACGACGACTGATGGAGAGGCCAAGGCCTGTGCCGCCGAACCGCCGCGAGATGGAGTCGTCGGCCTGGCTGAACGGCGAGAACAGCAGTTTCGCCGTCGATCGATCAAAGCCCATGCCGGTATCGGCGACGCGGATGCGAAGACGCCGGGACGGCTTAGAGTAGCGCGCATCGACCAGCACCTGGCCGACTGCAGTGAATTTGATGGCATTGGAGACCAGGTTCAGCACGACCTGACGCAGGCGGGCCCCGTCGCCCATGAGATGGGGCGGAAGGCCGTCGAACCGGGAGATCAGCTCAAGTCCCTTTTCGCTGGCCAGCGGCCGCATCAGATCGACCGCGCCGGAAATGGTGTCGGACGGCGCAAAGGGTTCGTTGACCAGGTTCATCTCGCCGGCCTGGATTTTGGACAGGTCCAGCACATCGTCCAGGATGCGCCTCAACGTCTCGCCGGACTTGATGATCAGATCAACCTTTTGACGCGCATCGTCGGGCAGGTCGGCGCCTGACAGGGACTGCGCCAAGCCCAGGACGCCATTCAACGGCGTGCGAACCTCATGGCTCATGGTCGCGAGGAAGGTGTCGCGCAGCGCGGCGGCGCGTTCGGCGACGAGCCGCGCTTCCGAAAGGGCCTCCAGAGCCAGCACATGTTCGGTCACCTCGAAACGGATGGCCGTATAGGACGTCGGGCCCTCGGGACCGCTGAGCGCCGGCACGATAGTCGTATCGACCCAATAGAGGCTGCCGTCCTTGCGACGGTTCCGCAACGTGCCGGTCCACACCTTCCCGCTGCGGATCGTGCGATACAGATCCTGGAAGAAGGCCTTGGAATGCAGGCCGGAGTTCACGATCCGATGGGTCGAGCCGATCAACTCCTCTCGGCTGTAACCGCTGACTGCGACGAACTTCTCGTTGCAGTCGGTGATGACACCATGTCGATCGGTCGTCACCAGGATGGCGGCGACTTCGAGCGCTCTTCGAAGTTCGGCATCGAGCGCGCCTCCCGTGCTTATCCCCAGCGATCGGGTCGCCGTGACAGGGTAGGCGGGATGTATTCTGACCGACGCCATCGGCTCTTTCCGATTGTTGCCTCGCCACTTTGTTTCCAAAGGCTTGCTCGGCAATCTAGGATTGCGCCGATATGAAATCGTTTCCTTCAGGATACACTGTTAAAAGTTCGATAGCCCTAAGGGTTGACCTTCGTCTATCTTGCAGGTTGCGGCCAATCCTGTCACACCGGACCTATGGGTGTTCGGGGGACGATGGACGAGTTCACCGTGCGGGAGTTCGATGATCCCGCGATGGCGCTCTATGCGCTCGACACCGCCTTGCTTGAGCTTGATCGCCAGCTTGATCGCGTCCTGCGCGCCGACGGTCAGAGCAATGCCGCCGTCCGCGCCTTGAGCCTGATCGCCGGCGAGGGCCGTCGCGGCGTCAAACAATGCGCTCTCGGATCGACGCTTCAGGCGCCGCCGGCCTCGCTATCGCGACTGGTTGATCATCTGGTTCGTGCCGATCTGGTCAAGCGTTCGCCCCATCCGAACGACCGGCGGGTCACCATGCTGGAAATCACCGAGGCAGGCCGCGCCGTTCTGGACGATCGGCGGTCGCAATACGGTCGTCTGGCCGGCCTTTTGACCAGCGAGGGTCTGAAGACCGCCGCCCAGCTGATCCCGCTGCTGCAGACCATGGCGAAGGACGTCGGTCATACCGCGACCTGACGTCAGACCGGCGCAAACAATGCTTCCGCTGTGAAACAGTCTACAGGCTGAAGGGACTTCAACCGGCCTTTAGATCGAACCTCGTCCAACTGACCGCCATGCAAGGGGGCCGTCATGTCGGACGCAATGAATCTGGACCAAAGACTTCGCTTCTTGAAGCTGGACAAGGCCGCGAGGTCTCGTCTCGCTGACGCCAGACCCGTCATCGAGGCCGCGCTTCAGCCCAGCCTTGAAGCCTTTTACGCCCAGGTTCGTGCGACGCCGGACGTGGCCCGCTTCTTCGGTGCGGAAAGCCAGATCGCTGGAGCCAAGGACGCCCAGGCGCGACACTGGGGCCTGATCGCCTCAGGCGCCTTTGATCCGGCCTATGTCGAGGGCGTGCGCCGCATCGGCCAGACCCACGCCCGCATCGGGCTGGAGCCGCGCTGGTATATCGGCGGCTACGCCCTGGTCCTGGAAGGGCTGATCGAGGCGATCGTCACATCCCACGCCAAGACGCGGTCGCTGTTTTCGAAGCGCGACGACGGCAAGGCTCTGTCGGCGACGCTGGCCAGTGTGGTGAAAGCCGCCATGCTCGACATGGATTTCGTCATTTCGCTGTATCTGGAAGCCGCCGAGACCAAGCGCCTGGAGGCGGACCAGAAGCGCGCAGAGGCCGAGGCCGAGCAGACGCGGGTGGTGGAGGATACCGCGGCGGCTCTGGCGGCTCTGGCGCAGGGCGACCTTCGGACTCGCATCGCGTCGGACTTCACCGGCGGCTACGCGCGCCTGAAGACCGACTTCAACACCGCCATGCAGCGTCTGGACGACGCCATGGCCGAGATCGCCGGCAATACGGGCGCCATGCAACTGGGCGCCGCCGAAATCAGCGAAGCGGCCGACGACCTGTCGCGGCGCACTGAGCATCAGGCGGCGACGCTGGAGGAAACGGCGGCCGCGCTGGACGAGATCACCGCCACGGTGAAGCGGGCGGCCGAAGGCGCCAGTCGCGCCGCCGCGGTCGTGGAAACCTCGCGTCAATCCGCCGAGCAGTCGCGCGAGGTGGTCGGCCGCGCCGTCGAGGCCATGACCGCGATCGAACAGTCGTCGTCGCAGATCAACCAGATCATCGGCGTCATCGACGAGATCGCCTTCCAGACCAACCTTCTGGCCTTGAACGCGGGCGTCGAAGCCGCGCGCGCAGGCGACGCCGGGCGAGGATTCGCTGTGGTGGCCTCCGAGGTTCGGGCCCTGGCGCAGCGGTCCGCCGAGGCGGCCAAGGAGATCAAGTCGCTGATCACCACCTCGTCCGTCCAGGTGAAGTCCGGCGTCACCCTGGTCGCAGAAACGGGCGAGGCCCTGTCGTCCATCGTCAAGCGCGTCGCCGAGATCGACGAGTTGATGAACGAGATTACGGCCTCGACGCGCGAGCAGTCGACGGCGCTGGAAGAGGTCAACACCGCCGTCAACCAGATGGACCAGGTGACCCAGCAAAACGCCGCCATGGTCGAACAGTCGACGGCGGCCAGCCACAGCCTGACCTCTGAGAGCCGTCAGCTGTCGGATCTGGTCCAGCGCTTCAGCCTGACGCGCGAAACCGCGCTGAGCAGCCGAGCCCTCGCCGCCCCGGCGCCGCGCAAGCCGAGCGCGGCCCGGCCCATGCGTCCGGCCGCCCTGCGATCCTCCGGCTCGGCCGCGCTGGCCGTCTTGGAGGAGGCGGACACGGCCGGCTGGGAGGAGTTCTGAAGATGAGCGAAGGAAGCGCGAGCTACCGGATGACCTTGGCCTGCGGACGGCTTCTGATGCTCGACGAGATCAATGCGCTGACGTCGCGCTGGAACGAAGCCTTGGCCGCCAGCCAGACCGACGAACAGACCTTCCAGACCATATCCAACGCCTGGCGCGACATGGGCGCCTTCATCAGCCGCGCCGTCTTTCAGAACGCCGCCGACGTCCGCCGACTATCGCTCGAACACCGCTGCCAAAGCGCCGGCAACGACAATGGCTAGCGGACGGGGCTCCCTATTCGGCTGCGATCATTACGGCTGGTGGGCGTGACATCAGCACAATCATCAGCAGACCAAGGGCGGACGCGCCGGCGCCGGCCAGAGCGACAGCTGGATAGCCGAGGCCGCCGGCGATGACGGCGCCGCCCAGAGCGGCCCCGATGGCGTTGCCGAGATTGAAGGCACCGATGTTGACGGCCGAAGCCAGGTTCGGGGCCTCACGCGCTGCATCCATAACGCGAACCTGAAGCGGCGGCAGGAGCGCGAAGCTGGCGATGCCCCACAAGAAGATGAGAACGGCGCTTACGCTGGCCAAAGGCATGGCCACGGCGAAGGTCAGCAGGACGAGCGACAGGCCGGCGAGGGTGACGATCAGCGTGCGATCGACGGAACGATCAGCAAACTTGCCTCCGACCCAGTTGCCGACGGTCAGCCCCAGCCCATAGACAACGAGCATCGCGGTGACGAAACCCAGCGACGCACCGGTCTGTTCGCGCAGGATCGGCGTGATGTAGGTGAAGACGGTGAACATGGCGCTGGAGCCGATAACGGTCAGGGCCAAGGCCGAAAGGACGCGTCTGCGGCCAAGCACGCGCAGTTCAGCCAACATGTCGCCGGCGGCAGGTGCGGCGGCTTTCGGTAGCGTTAGGGCGAGGGCCGCCATCACCATGACGCCGATCATCGCAATGCCCCAGAAGCTGGCCCGCCATCCCAAGGTTTCCCCAGCCCAGGTGGCCAGAGGCACGCCCATGACATTGGCGATGGTCAAGCCCATGAACATGGCAGCCACCGCCCCGGCCTTGCGGTCTGGCGGCACGAGCCCGGCCGCGACAATAGCGCCGACCCCAAAGAAGGCGCCATGGTTCAGCGACGTGATGATCCGCGCGATCATCAGCAGGGCGTAGTTGTCAGCGAGCGCAGACAGCGCA
Source organism: Brevundimonas sp. UBA7838 (assembly GCF_002500885.1). Lineage (NCBI taxonomy): Bacteria > Pseudomonadati > Pseudomonadota > Alphaproteobacteria > Caulobacterales > Caulobacteraceae > Brevundimonas > Brevundimonas sp. UBA7838. The sequence continues at coordinate 24,567 of NZ_DLTK01000130.1, read as the reverse complement.
TTGCCAATCGTGAAGATGCCGGCGAGCCCGATGAGCAGGGTGCGGCGAGGAACGCGGCCTGTGGCCAGGGTCATCAAGGGCGCGCCCAGGACGACGCCCAGAGCGTAGGCGCTGATCAGCAGACCGGCCGATGGAATAGAGACGCCCAGATCGGTTGCGATGACGGGCAACAGCCCCATGGGGGCGAACTCGGTCACGCCGATACCGAACGCACCGGCGGCAAGCGCCAGCAGGGGAGGGTTGAGTTTCATAGGGTGGAAATCCGCAGACCAATAAGACTTGCGCACAGATGGACGCGGTCGTACCCAGCGGTTAGGCCTTCCGAAAGCGAAGGATTTTTGAAATGCACGCAAAGGCGCCGTCAGCGGGCGCAGATCGCGCCCGCGATATGGAGGTGTTCGCGGCTGTGGCTGCGGCCGGCAGCTTTTCAGCCGCAGGTCGGGTTCATGGGCTGACGCCATCGGCCGTAAGCCGAACGATCGATCGGATCGAGGCGCGACTGGGTGTGCGGCTCGTTCTGAGGACAACCCGCGCATTGACGTTGACGGCCGAAGGCCAGGCCTATCTCAGCGCCGCAAGGAGAATTGTCGCCGACCTGGATGAGGCTGAACAGTCCATTTCGGATCAGGGCGCGCCGCAGGGACGCCTAAGGGTTAGCGCATCCCTGGCGCACGGTCGGCAGGTGGTCGTGCCGCTGATCGGCGCGTTCGTGGCGCGCTACCCGCAAATCCTCGTCGACATCAATCTGACGGATACTGTCGTGGATGTCGCGGCTGGGCAGGCCGATGTCGCCATTCGTTTCGGGCCGTTGCTGGACAGTCCGCTGACGGCGCGACGGCTGGGTGAGACGGGGCGAACGATCGTGGCGTCGCCGACCTATCTCGCGCGTCGCGGCGTGCCGCGCGTGCCGGAGGACCTGCACCAACATGACTGTCTGAACTTCAACTTCCGAAGGTTGGAGCCCGTGTGGCCTTTCCGACGGGACGGTCGTGACTATGCGCTCACGGTTCGCGGCCCCGTGGAAGCAAACAATGGCGAGAGCCTGACGCAGCTTGCGCTGGCCGGCGTCGGCTTAACGCGTGTGGGCAACTTCAGCGTCGCCGCCGCGATCGCGAAGGGTGAGCTCGTGCCGCTGCTTGAAGATTTCAATCCTGGTGATCGTGAGCCCATCCATGCCGTCTTTGTCGGCGGCGCGAGCGTGCCCGCTCGCATCCGGGTGTTCGTCGACTTCTTGGTCGATCAACTGCGGCCACGGTCGGGTGCAAGGGACGCGACCGAAGTCGCCTCTAGTGCTGAAATGGGCTGATCGCGGCAATTCGTCGTGGAAACGATCCGTGCGGAACCGTCACTGCTGACTTGGCTTTTCCCATTCACGGGGATCAGCAGATCCGGCAAGGGGTTGGGGGATACAGCTTTGAGTTGGATGCCGTATTGCGGTTCTGCGCCATCCTTTGGCGAGTGGCGCTGGAACCTTGATCCGATCTTGCTGGCCGTCCTCGTTGCAGCCGCGGGCTCGGTCCTGTGGCGGCTGGAAGGGCGGCGGCGCGGCTATGGTCTGGCGGCCGTCGCGGTATTGGCCGTTGGATTTGTTTCTCCATTGTGCGCCCTCAGTTCGGCGCTGTTTTCGGCGCGGACGGTGCATCATGTGCTGTTGGTCGGCGTCGCCGCGCCCTTGCTGGCGGCGGCCCTGCCTATGAGACGATATGGGTCGCTGATCCTGGCGACGGCGGTGCAGGCGGTGGTGTTCTGGGCTTGGCATGCGCCCGACGCCTATGGCGCCGCCCTGTCGAACGATGCGGTCTATTGGGTGATGCAGATCAGTCTGCTGGCGAGCGCCGTCTGGTTCTGGTGCGCGGTGCGGTCGGCGTCTGCACCGGCGGCGGTCATCGCCCTGTTGGCGGCCATGCTGGCGATGGGGCTGCTTGGGGCGGTGCTGACCTTTGCGGGGCAGGCCGTCTATGCGCCCCATGCCTATTCGACCCTGGCCTGGGGCCTGACGCCGCTGGAGGATCAGCAGGCGGCCGGGCTGATCATGTGGGCGCCGGCGGCGGCGCTGTATCTGTTCGCCGCCCTGTGGCGGCTGGGGCGGATGATCGGCCCGGACGCCGAGGCGCATCCGGCATGATCGAAAGACTGTTCAGACAGCTGCTGGAATGGGCGGCCGGTCACCATGACGAGGGCCGCTATTCGCCCGTCGGCATCGGCTTTCATTGGGTGATGGCGGGGCTGGTGATCTTCCAGCTTGGTTGGGGCTGGTGGATGGGGCGGCAGCCGGTGGGCGGGGCAATGATGGCTGCCTACGACCTGCATTTTGCGATCGGCGTGCTGATGCTGATCCTGGTGATCGGCCGGCTGTCATGGCGACTGCTGGCGCCCGACCTGATCAATGATGCGGACAAGCCGGGTTGGGAGAGCATGGCCGCCCATGTGACCCACTATGTCTTCTACATCTGCCTGTTCGGCCTGCCGCTGTCGGGCTGGGCCATGATTTCGGCGACGGATCGGACGCGTCAGCTGGAGACGTTGGGCTTCATTAAATGGCCGCTGCTGCCGCTGCAGGATCTGTCGAACACCCAGCTATGGGCGATCGAGGCGGCGGCGGAATGGATGCACTGGGGATTGGTCATCACCCTACTGCTGATGATCCCGATCCACGCCGGCGCGGCGCTCAAGCACCATCTGATCGATAGGGACGACGTGTTTCACGCGATGCTGCCGGTCGTGCCGCTGCTTCGACCGAAGCGGACCCGGTGGCAGCGGCGCTGGCGCGCGCTGGAGAAGCGGGTTGCGTCGACAGCCAGGACGCTATGGCGCGGGCTTCTGGGTCCGAAAGCGATTTGACGGCGGCGGCCATCACGCCGCGCGGGTCGTTGCGGCGTTTGCCTGCTTTCCAGCGGTCGATCTGTTCCAGCGTGTAGGCGGCGGGCTGACCGGCGATCTGCGGATTGCCGCCTTGGCCCGAGCCTTGCCCCCGGTCGCCGTGACACGAGGCGCAGGCGACGATGCCGCGCGAAGGGTCGCCGTTCAGATAGATGTCGGGCGCAGGCGCCATCGACGCGGGCGTTTGCGTCGGCGGCGCGGGCAGGGCGGCGTAGTAGGCGGCGACCTCGCGTCGGCCCTGCTGGTCCAAGGCCTTGGCGATGCGGGTCATGGCGTCGTCGGGACGAAGGCCCGATGCATAGTCTTCCAACTGCTTCTGCAGATAGCCGGCGTCCAAACCCGCCAGGCGCGGGGCGGCGACCCCGTCCCCGCCGCCGTCCAGGCCGTGACAGGTGAAGCAGGCGTTGGCCGCCCCGCCGGCGCCGCCGCTCATGGCGATGACCTGACCGTTCGCCGTGAAGGTGCGATCCGTCTGGCCCGGCGTGGAGTCGCAGGCGGCGAGGCCGGTCAGCAGCACAAGGACGGAAAGGGAGGCGCGCACGGCGGTGCAACACCTGCTTATGGCGAAGGTTCCTTATGGCGATGCGCCGAGGCTCCATGTCGCAGTCGGGAACCTCCTTCCGGCAAGGGGATTGCTCTGGCGAAGCTTTGGGGGGCGGATGGGTTTTCGGACGACGGGCGAGGCGATTGGACGACGGGCGGCGGCCTGTGCGCTGGCGCTCGCCCTGTGCGCCTGCGTGGACAAGTCCGACCTCCCCCGGCCAGTGGTTCAGGCCGATGCGGCCGCCGGACTGGCCGTGATCAAGGAGGTCGGTTGCGCGGCCTGTCACCGGATCCCCGGCGTCGCCTGGCCGGAGGGCCGGTCCGGCTCGAACCTAGCGGGGTTTGGCGCGCGTCCCCTGATCGCCGGACGCTTGCCTAACCAGCCCGATACCCTGATCCGCTGGCTGATCGACGCGCCGTCGATGGACCCCGGAACCGCCATGCCGCCCATGCCCCTGACGCAAGACCAAGCCCGCGACGTCGCGGCCTATCTGTATACGCTCGATGAAGACTGACGCTCCTCCCGGAATCGCCGGCTGGCCGCCACCCGTGCTGGATCCGGCCGGGCCGTTCGCCGGACCGATCCAGACCGTCGCCTGGGTGCTGTTCATCATGGCGGCGGTGGTCATGGTCGTGGTGGCCGTGGCGCTCGGCATCGCCCTGTTCGGGCCGCGCAAATGGAAGCGGCGGGTTGGCGGCGAACGCCTGATCTGGATTGCGGGACTGGTCTTCCCGGTGGTCGTTCTAACCGGGCTGCTGGTCTATGGGCTGACCACGACCGCGCGGGTGGCCGATGCGCCCAAGCCCGGCGAAATGCGGGTGCGCGTCACTGGCGAAATGTGGTGGTGGCGCGTCGCCTATCTGGACGGTCAGGGGCGAGAAATCGTCCAGGACGCCAACGAGGTCCACATCCCGGCAGGCCAGCCTGTCGTGTTCGAGCTGGAAAGCGCGGACGTGATCCACAGCTTCTGGGTGCCGCGCCTGGGCGGAAAGACCGACATGATCCCCGGCCGCCGCAACTTCATGCGCCTGCAAGCCGATGCGCCTGGGACCTACGGCGGCCAATGCGCCGAATACTGCGGCGGTCCTCACGCCTTGATGGGGCTAGTGGTCGTGGCCCATACGCCGGACGACTATGCCGCCTGGTTGGCGCGTCAGTCGCGGCCGGCGGCCGTCGTGCCCTCGGCCCAGGGGCCGCTTGCCTTGATCGACCAAGGGCGCAACGTCTTCGCCGCCTCGGGCTGCGCCGCCTGTCACACCATTCGCGGGACCGAGGCGAACGGTCTGGCGGGACCGGATCTGACCCACGTCGGCTCGCGCCAGACGCTGGGCGCCGGCATCCTGCCGAACAATCAGGGGACGATGGCCGGCTGGATTTCGGACAGCCAGAGCCTGAAGCCCGGCAATCGTATGCCGTCCTATGCGGTCCTGTCGGGCCAGGACGTGCGCGCCGTCGCCGCCTATCTGGAAAGCCTGAAATGAGTTCGGAAACCGGGTTCGATCCCGAACTCTACAAGCGCTTCCCCACCACCGAAGCTCGGCCCGAGGGCGAGCTGGAGCAGCTCGACGAGGTTTGGTGCGGCCCGCGGCGGCCGTGGGAGTGGATCACGGCGATCAACAACAACTACATCGGCGTCTATTACGTCGGAGCGGCCATGCTGTTCTTCGTGCTGGCAGGCGTGCTGGCGCTGTTGATGCGGACCCAACTGGCCCTGCCGATGACGGGCTTCCTGGCGCAGGAAACGTACAACCAGATCTTCACCATGCACGGCACGGTGATGATGTTCCTGTTCGCGGTGCCCGCGGTCGAGGCGCTGGGCGTGCTGCTGCTGCCGCAGATGCTGGGGGCGCGCGATCTGCCGTTCCCGAGGCTGAGCGCCTACGCCTTCTGGGCCTATCTGGTCGGGGGGCTGTGCTTCTTCGCCTCGCTGTTCTTCGGCCTGGCGCCGAATGGCGGCTGGTTCATGTATCCGCCGCTGACGTCGACGACTTACTCGCCGGGCATCAACGCCGACTTCTGGCTCTTGGGCATCGGCTTCATCGAGATTTCGGCCATCGCCGGCGCCATCGAGATCATCGTCGGGGTGCTTAAGACGCGGGCGCCGGGCATGACGCTGGACAAGCTGCCGATCTTCGCCTGGGCCATGCTGATCTTCGCCTGCATGATCATCATCGCCTTCCCGTCGATCATTTTGTCGACCCTGCTGCTGGAGCTGGAACGCGCCCTGGGCTGGCCCTTCTTCGATGCGGCCAAGGGCGGCGACCCCATGCTGTGGCAGCATCTGTTTTGGTTCTTCGGCCACCCCGAGGTCTACATCATCTTCCTGCCGGCGGCGGGGGCGATGTCGACCCTGATCCCGGCCGTCGCCCAGACCAAGCTGGTCGGTTATCGACTGGTGGTCCTGGCTATGCTGGCGACCGGGTTCATCAGCTTCGGCGTCTGGGCGCACCACATGTTCACCACGGGCATGCCGCAGATCTCGATCAACTATTTCAGCGCCGCCTCCATGGCCGTCAGCGTGCCGGCGGGGGTTCAGGTCTTCGCCTGGATCGCTACCCTGGCGGCGGGCAAGATGCGGTTCAACACGCCCGGCCTGTTCGCCGTCGGGGGACTGGTGATCTTCGTCATGGGCGGACTGACCGGCGTGATGGTCGCCATGGTGCCGTTCGACTGGCAGGCCCACGACAGCTATTTCATCGTCGCCCACCTGCATTACGTCCTAATCGGCGGGATGGTCTTCCCGCTGTTCGCCGCCATCTACTACTGGACGCCGATGTCCAGCAGCCGGCCGCTCAGCGAACGGTGGGGCAAGTGGATCTTCTGGCTGATGTTCGTCGGCCACAACGTCACCTTCATGCCCATGCACCTGACCGGGCTGATGGGCATGCCGCGCCGGGTCTATACCTATCTGCCGGATCGGGGCTGGGACCTGCCCAATATGATCTCGACCGTCGGCTCCTTCATGTTCGGCCTGGCGGTGGTGTTGTGGATGATCGACATGATCCGCAACTTCCGGCCCTTCGGAGAGAAGGACGCGGGCAATGTCTTTGGCGGGCCGGGGCTGGAGTGGCTGCCCGCCGGTCGATACTCGCTGCGGTCCGTCCCGGTGATCAAAAGCCTGTATCCGGTGTGGGACCAGCCGAACCTGGCGCGCGATGTCGAGGCCGGCCGCTACTTCCTGCCCGGCGCCCCGCGCGGCGAGCGCGAGACCATGATCACAAGTCCGATCAACGCCGAGCCTCAATATCTCCAGCGGATGCCCCGGCCGTCTAGCTGGTATGTCTGGGGCGCGATCTTCACCGCCGGATTCTTTTTGATCCTGACGATCCAGGCCTATGTCGCCTCCTTGGTCAGCGGCGTGCTGGCTGTCTACTGCATCCTCAAATGGTGCTGGGGACTGGATCGGCCCGGCGGTCCCGCGACGGTGGACGTCGGCGGCGGTGTGCGACTGCCGACCTATGTGTCCGGCCCCAGCAGTCAAGGCTGGTGGGCGATGGTCATCACCCTGATCGTGTCGGGCATGGTCGCGATCATGGCCTGCTTCTCCTACGTTTTCCTGTGGAGCCGGCGGCCGGACCTGTGGCAGGCGCCGCCTGAGATCGGCTCGCTGCCTTTGACCCTGGGTCTGCTGGCGGCCGCCGGACTCGGCGCCTGGGCCTCGCAAGGCGCGCTGAAGCTGGACCGGCCGCGCAGCGCCGGCATCGCCGCCATTCTGATGCTGGTCGCCACCGTGGCGGCGGGCGGCGCCTTTGCGTCTGAGGCCTCGGCCTGGTGGAGCTCGGGCCTTCGCCCCGACGCCTCCAGCCAGGGCGCGACCGTCTATGCGCTGTTGGCCTGGCAGGGGACCTTCGTCGGCATTTCGTTGTTGATGGGACCGTTCGTCCTGCTGCGCTGGCTTTGCGGCTTGGTGTCGTCCCGTTATCCGGCGACCTTTGAAGTGGTCGCCCTGTTCGTGGCCTTCACAGCAGTTCAGGGCGCGGCGACGACCCTTCTGATCCGCCTGTTCCCGGGCGTCGGCGCATGAGGTTCTGGCTGCTGATGCTGGGCGGCCTCCTGATCTGGGCCGCCCATTTCCTGGGCCTGTATCTGCTGTCGAGCGCCAGCGACGTGGCGCGTGGCGACGCCGGCGCCTGGAACGCTGTCGGGCTGACTTTCAGCGCCCTCTGCCTGGCAAGCATTGGCGCCCTATGTTGGAAATGCCTGATTGCCCTGCGTGCAAAGCCGGAAGCGACACGATCCTTCGGCTTGCTGCTCGCGATAGCCGGGAGCTTGCTTGGTGCAATCGGCGTTGTATTTCAAACTCTGGTGCTTGTCGTCGATGGCAGAATATGAAGCTGATTGTGCGGCCTGATCTCTACCGACAATCAGGCCGCATAGTATTTTCTATAGGCCCGGTAATCATAGTCGGCTTGGCCATAACCTAGGCCGGCCTCCGCCCGAACATCGATCTGGCTGAGGGTGACGCCGGAAAGGCGAACACCGGATTGGCTGAGGATGCGGATCGCAGCGGCGACGGCGCGCGCGGGGGTTTTTCGCCAGCGGGCGAGCAGGATGACGGTGTCGGCCTTGACCGCCAGGATTCGGGCGTCGGCGAGGACCAGGACGGGTGCGGTGTCGATGACGATCAGGTCGAAGGCCTGACGCAGTTCGTTGAGCAGGGCGTTCATCGGCGGGGCGCCGAACAGGTCGTCGGCCGACAGGCCTGATCCCGACAGGGGCAGAACCTGTGCGCCGGAGTCCGGGTCCAGCACCGAGACGTTTCGCCAGGCCGCCGCGCCGTGCAGGACCTCGGCCAGGCCGTGATCGGGGTTCAGGCCCAGCATCCGTGTCACGCCGCGCCGACGCGGGTCGCCGTCGATCAATAGAACGCGTCCGCCGGAGCGCGCGGCGACGCGGGCCAGACAGACGGCTGTAGTGGTCTTGCCTTCGCCAGGCAGGGCGGAGGTGACGGCGACGATGCGCGCGGACGGTTCGCCCACGACGCTGACGATGGGAGTGATCGACGTGCGCAGCGCCCGGAAAGCCTCGGCGAAGACCGACAGCGGGCGTTGGACGACGAGGTCGATCGGATGCAGCGTCTGATCCTCAGCCGTCGCCACGGAGGAGGCCAGCGGAACGGCGCCGACGGCACCGACGCCCAGCCTGCGCTCGATGTCATCGGGGCCGCTGAGCCCTGTCTGCATGGCGTTGGCGATGATGACGGCGCCGGTTCCCGCCGCCGCGCCGAGCATCAGGCCCAGCGCGAGACTGATCATCAGGTTCGGTGCGCTTTGCGCGGTCGGCGGCGTGGCGCGCGAGACGATGCGGGCATCCGCCTGTTCGACCCCGGTCTGGGCGCTGGTCTCGCGATAACGATCCAGGAAGGCGCGGTAGATGGCGCGGGCGGCTTCGGCCTGGCCTTCCAGTTCGCGCAGGCGCACCGAGGCGGCATTGTTGTCGGCAAGGGCGCCGCGCGCGGCGTCCAGGCTGGATTGGACTGAGGCGGCGCGTTGGCGGGCGACCTGGGCCTGGGCGTCCAGGTTGGAAACGACACGGCGGATCTCGGCCTGGATCTGCGCGTCGATGTCGGACAACTCCTGACGGGCCCGGATCATGTCGGGGTGCAGCGGGCCATAACGGACGGACAGGTCCGCGACGCGCGTGCTGATCGCCGCGCGCTGGGCCCGCAGGTTCTGGACGACGGGAGACGAGAGGGCCTCGCCCACATCGTCACCGTTGGAGCCGGCCGCCATCTGGGCGCGGGCGGTGCGCAGGCGGGCGTCCTGCTCGGCCTGCTGCGCGCGGGCCAAGGCGAGTTGCTGGTTGTACGCCGAGATCTCCTGCTCGGTCAGGGTGGCGCCCTGGGCGCTGAGCAGGCCGTTTTCTATCCGGTAGGCCGAGACGGCCGCGTCGGCGGCCTCGACCTGGCGGCGCAGGTCTTCCAGTCGGGCGCCCAGGAAGGTGTTGGCCTGGGCGTTGGCGTCGAACTTGGCGGTGAGTTGAGACTGCAGATAGGCGTCGGCGAAGGCATTGGCGATGCGGGCCGCCTTGATCGGGTCTTCGGAGGTAAAGCTGATCGCCATCGAATAGGTCAGGCCGACGCGGCGCACGGTCAGGCGTCGCCGGACGGCGTCGATCACCTGTTGACGCTCGATCTCAGCATCGGTCGGCGCAGGCGTGGTGCGCGGCAGGCGTTGGGTGAGGGGCGAGGATCGCAGGCGGGCGTTGAACTCGGAATCGCGGATCAGGCCTAGCGTCTCCACGATCTGCGCGGCGAGCTGGGGTGACTTCAGAACTTCGACCTCGGTGTCGACGATGGCCGCCTCGGCGTCGAGCGCCGACAGCACGGCCTGTCCCGCAACGACCTGTTCCTTGCGCGTATTGATCTGGAGGCTGGCGGTTGCAGTATAGACGGGAGTCTGGCCCAGCATCAGCGCCAGCACGATTAGGCAGACGGCTGCTGCGACAGCGATAAACAGACCGAGACGACGCCGGAAGGCGGCGATCAGGGCGTGGAGGTCGATGGCGTCGTCTGCCGGCTGGCCGGGACCGCCCATCGCGGTGTCGTGGTAGGTCATCGCGCCATCGAACGGTGATCGTCCCGTCCAGTCCTGCGATGACGCCTTCAGGTTGTCAATCTTCGCGCTTTGGTCGTGTGTTCAGAACTGCGAGACGACCGCGACGGACAGGCGCGTCGAGTGATAGCTCGGTCCTGCAACCGCGCCGGACGAGGATTGGTCGAGATAGGTCAGACCGGCGGTCAAGCCATAGCGACGGTTGAGGCGATAGATGGCGCTGAAGCTGGCGGCAAAGCGGGTGTCGGTGCGGTCGAGGCCATTGTAGTTGTCGTCACTCCACGCCATTTCCGCCGTCAGGATCAGGTTGCGCAGCAGTTCGTGGTCCACGCTGATCGACAGGTCGGTGCGCAGGGCGCCGGCCGAGCCGATCACGCCGGTGTCCTCGACGCTGCGCGCGGCGGTGGCGGTCAGGGTCGTCAGTTGAGTCGGAAACCACGACACGCGCGCACGACTGCCGACGCCGTCGAGATCGCCATAGGCTGCGTCTGGGAAATCCTGGCGTATGTATCCAGCGGCGACCTCGCCCCGGATCAGGGCGCCCAGCTCGAAGTCCACGCCAGCCAGGGCTTCGTGGCCGGAAGAAGATCGTTCCGGCGACCCTCCCACGTTTCGATAGTCGCGGTCATCGAGTGCGACCTGAAAGAAGAGGGCCGTGGCGGGTGAGAGGGCGTAGTCGGCGCGGCCGGTCAGGCGGGCGGCGGTGCGATCCCGGTCGTCCTGTTCGATGAAGGCGCCGGCGTCATTCAGTCCATCGCGGTAGTCATAGAGAAGGACTGCGGCGTTAGCGGACAGGCGCAATCGACCCCGTGTGCGTGTCGCCGCCAGCGAGGCGGAGGCCAGATCGAAGGCGATCGGTCGGAGAGAGGCGGGATCGGCGCCGGCGGCGGTGCGGGCTTCGTGATCGTGGGCGTAGTCGGCGGCCAAGGTGATGTCGGCACCTCGAACGATGTCGAGACGGCCGGCGCCGCCCAGGCTCCAGTCGGTCGTGTTCTCGCTGTCGAAATCGAGGTTCCGGTCCATCTCGACGCGGGCGTGGGTTTCAAGCGCATGGCGCGACCAGTTGGATCGGACGACGACTTCAGGCGTCAAGCGCAAGGTCGTTGCAGGCTGAGGGTCGTCTTCAGCCGCGAAGATATTGCCGTCATGGATGACGCCCGACTGAAGCCGGGGAAAGGCCGTGAAGCCGCCGGCCCGGATGCCGAGCGGGTCGTAGGCGGGTTGCGGTCGGTCGCGTACGGCGACCGCACGGTTGCGAACGAAGATGTCGATTTGCGCGTCCTGAGCCGAGCGCAAAGCCTGGGCCGTGGCGTCGGTTGCGCTGAACAGCATCAGGGCGGCGCCTGCCGGCAGGATTTCGCGTCGCATCGGCCCCCCAGCCTTCTTGCGTCAACCGTTCTCGTATTGACGCCACCAGGCGACGAACTTTTCCAGTCCGATCTTCAGCGGGGCCTTGGGCTGATAACCGCACAGGGCGTTCAGCTTGGAAATGTCGGCATAGGTGGCGGTGACGTCTCCGGGCTGCATGGGCCGCATGATTTTTTTTGCCTCGACGCCCAGCGCGGTTTCCAGCGTGGAGATCATCTCCATCAGGCCGACGGGCTGGCTGTCGCCGATGTTGTAGACCTCATGCACGCCCCGCGCGGGAGGACGGTCCAGCACGGCGACCACGCCGTCGACAATGTCGTCGATATAGGTGAAGTCGCGCGCCATCTTGCCTTCGCCATAGACCTCGATCGGCTCGCCGCGCACGATTTTCTGGGTGAAGCTGAAATAGGCCATGTCGGGCCGACCCCAGGGGCCATAGACGGTGAAGAACCGCAGGCCCGACTGCGGAAAGCCATAAAGCCTGGCGTAGCTCTGGCTCATCAGTTCGCACGAGCGTTTGGTCGCGGCGTAGAGCGACACCGGGTGGACGGTCGGATCGTCTTCGCGAAAGCCCGAACCCTCCAGCGGCCGATCGCCATAGACCGAACTGGACGAGGCATAGACCAAATGGGTCACGTCATTGTGCCGCGCGGCCTCCAGCATCGACAGATGGCCGGCCAGGTTGGACCGCTCATAGGCGAAGGGGTTTTCGAGGGAGTAGCGCACCCCCGCCTGGGCCGCGAGGTGGACAATCCGCTTGACCCCGGCATCCGCGACCAGCGCACGCATCTGCGCGTGGTCGGCGATGTCGGCGCGGACCATCTTGAAGCCGTTTTGCCCTTCCAGCCGGGCGGCGCGGGCGGCTTTCAGGCGCGGATCATAGTAGTCGTTGAAGACATCGACGCCGATCACCTGCTCGCCCCGGTCCAGCAGCCGCTCGGCGACGTGCATGCCGATGAAGCCGGCAGCACCCGTGACGAGGATCGGCGACCCCATCAGCCGCGCCCGATGCCCATGTAGCGGAAGCCGCGATGCTTCATGTCCTCGGGTCGATAGATGTTGCGCAGATCGACCAGGACCGGCTGTTTCATCAGCAGCTTGATGCGGTCCAAATCCAGGGCGCGGAACTGGTCCCATTCGGTGACGAGGACCACGGCGTCGGCGCCGACGACGGCGTCATAGGCGCTGTCCTTCATCTGGATGTCCGGCAACAGCTTGGCGGCCTCATGCATGCCTTCGGGATCGAAGGCCTGAACGGTCGCGCCGGCGGCGATCAGGGCAGGCGCGATGTCCAGTGATGGGGCGTCACGCATGTCGTCGGTGTTCGGCTTGAACGTCAGGCCCAGGAGGGCGACCGTCTTGCCCTGGACGCTTGTGCCCAGGGTCGCGGCGACGCGCTCGGCCATGGCCTTCTTGCGGGCGTCGTTGACCTCGACCGTCGCCTCAATCAGCTTTGTCGGCGCGCCATACTGCTGGGCGGTGCGGACCAGGGCGATAGTGTCCTTGGGGAAGCACGAGCCGCCATAGCCCGGTCCGGCGTGCAGGAACTTCGAGCCGATCCGCTTGTCCAGGCCGATGCCGCGCGCGACCTGCTGGACGTCGGCGCCGACCGCTTCGCACAGGTCCGCCATCTCGTTGATGAAGGTGATCTTCATCGCCAGGAAGGCGTTGGCGGCGTATTTGATCAGCTCGGACGTGCGACGGCCCACGAACAGCAGCGGGCTCTCATTCAGGTTCAGCGGACGATAAAGTTCGCTCATGACCTTTTGCGCGCGACCGCCGGTGTCGCCGGTCATGTCGTCGATGCCGATGACGACGCGGTCGGGACGTTTGAAGTCGCCGATCGCGGCGCCTTCACGCAGAAATTCGGGGTTGGAGACGACGGCGAAGTCGGCCTTCGGATTGGTCTTGCGGATGATGGCTTCGACCTCATCGCCCGTGCCGACCGGGACGGTCGACTTGGTGACGACGACCGTGAAGCCTTCGATCAGGCCGGCGATCTCCTCGGCGGCGGCGTGGACGTAGGACAGGTCGGCATGGCCGTCGCCCCGGCGCGTCGGCGTGCCCACGGCGATGAAGACGGCGTCGGCCCGGCGAATGGCTTCGGCGCCGTCCAGGGTGAAGAACAGTCGACCTTCGCGCACATTGGCGGCGACCAGATCATCCAGCCCCGGCTCATAGATCGGGATTTCGCCCCGCTCCAGCCGCTCGATCTTGGACGGGTCCTTGTCGATGCAGGTGACGACATGGCCGAAGTCGGCGAAACAGGCGCCGGACACCAGGCCCACATAGCCCGTCCCAATCATCGCTACGCGCATCGAAATCCCTCATCAGCCGCGAGCCGACCTTTAGCGGTGCGGTGCGCCCGGGGACAATGGCTTTTGGTTTCGCGGTGCAACGCGCCTGCAGCCGACGCCGTCCAGCGCCGGCTGCAGGATCAGAGCTAGAGGACGCCGATCATCGAGGCGACCAGCGGGTGACGGACGATGTCGCGCTCGGCCAGACGCACTACGGCGATGTCGGGTACGGCCTCCAGTCGCGCCGAGATGTCCGACAGGCCCGAGATGCCGGGCAGCAGGTCCGACTGCTGCGGATCGCCGGTCACCACCATGGTCGAATGCCAGCCTAGGCGGGTCAGCAACATCTTGAGCTGGACGTAGGTGCAGTTCTGCGCCTCGTCCACGACGATGAAGGCGTTGTTCAGCGTGCGGCCGCGCATATAGCCGACCGGGGCGATCTCGATCAGACCTTCGGCCATCAGCGCCTTGACCCGCTTCATCGACAGACGATCGGACAGGGCGTCGTAGAGCGGGCGCAGATAGGGAGCCAGCTTGTCTTCCATGTCGCCGGGCAGGAAGCCGATGGATTCGCCGGCCTCGACAGCAGGACGGCTCAGGACGATGCGGCCGACCTTGCCCGCCTCCAGCGCCTCGACCGCCTTGGCGACGGCGAGGTAGGTCTTGCCGGTGCCCGCGGGACCCAGCGCCATGACCAGGTTGTGGTGGTCGATGGCCTCCATCAGCTCGCCCTGGCCCTCGGACTTGGGCTTCAGCGTCTTCAGGTAGCCCTGGTCGCGGTCATCGTTCGAAGGATAGGGCGACCAACCGGATCGTTCATTGTGGGGCGCGTGAAGCCGACGAACTTTCGACTCCTCCATGAAATCACGCGAATCCAGGATTCCGTGTTCACGCGTTTGACGCTTGGTTGCAGCACGCTTGGTCATGGACGCCTCCAGGGCATGAAAAAAGGCGGACCCGAACGGGCGCCGCCTTGGATGGTCTTGGGGAGGAAGAGGTCGCGGCCTGCAGAGCAGCGGCCCGGATCGACAGCAGGGCCGTCTGCAACGGGGTGCGCCCGCCGCCAAACAACCGAACCAGGATCCCAACGCGCCACGCGAAAGCCCCGACTTGACGACCGGATCGGGCTTGATCCGGTTTCGGATCCGGGGCCGAAATGGCGACCCACGAATCGCATCAACAGAATGATGCTATCGTGGTTAGCGATCCGTTAAAGCCCTCGTTTTTCAAAGATTAGGCGGTGTACAGATGACCATTTACGCCTTGGGCGACAGCAAACCGCAGCTTCCGCCGCAGGGCGAATACTGGGTGGCGCCAAGCGCATCGGTAATAGGGAACGTGATTCTCCATTCCAACGCCAGTGTCTGGTTCGGCGCCGTGCTGCGGGGGGACAACGATCCGATCACCGTGGGGCCTGACAGCAACATTCAGGACGGCAGCGTGCTGCACACCGACATGGGGTCGCCGCTAACGCTGGGGCGCGGCGTGACGGTGGGGCACAAGGCGATGCTGCATGGCTGCGAGGTGGGCGACTACAGCCTGATCGGCATCGGGGCGGTGGTGCTGAACGGGGTCAAGATCGGCCGGAACTGCATCATCGGGGCCAACGCGCTGATCACAGAGGGCAAGATCATCCCGGACAACAGTCTGGTCGTGGGCCAGCCCGGCAAGGTGGTGAGGGAGCGTGACCCGGCGCAAATCGCCGTGCTCCAAATGTCAGCCGAACACTATGTGCAGAACTGGAAGCGGTTCGCGGCGGAGCTTCGGCCTCTATGACCGGCTGAGGACAGTTCGCGCCGCCGCCGCATCGGCGTCGATCTGGGTCTTCAGGGCGTCGAGACCGTCGAAGGTCTCCTCGCCGCGCAGCCAGGCGACCAGTTCCGTGTCCAGCGTCTGGCCGTAGAGGTCGCCGTCGAAGTCGAACAGCCAGACCTCCATCAGCGGGGTCTCCAGCGCATACATGGGACGCACGCCCAGGCTGGCGACGCCGTCGATCACCCGTCCGTCCGGCAATCGGCTGCGGGTTGCATAGACGCCATAGGCGGGGCGCATGTAGTCGCCGAGCGCGATATTGGCGGTCGGCACGCCGATGGTGCGGCCGCGCTTGTCGCCGTGGATCACCTCGCCACGAATAGCGAAGGGGCGGCCCAGGATGGCGGCGACGCGGGCCATGTCGCCGGCCTTCAGGGCCTCGCGAACGGCGCTGGACGACAGTTTCAGCCCGTCCGCGTCATCTAGCCGGTCGGCGACAGAAACGGTGAAGCCCAGCCGCTCGCCGTAAGCGCGTAAGGCCTCGGGCGAGCCGGATCGGCCCTTGCCGAAGGTAAAGTCGAAGCCGACGGCGGCGTGGCGGATGCCCAGACCCTCCGCCAGCACTCGTTCGGCGAAGGCGGCGTCGGTCATGCCGGCCATTTCGGCGTCGAAGGGCAGCAGATAAAGGATGTCCACACCCAGCGGCGCCAGGGCCTCGGCCATCTGGTCGGCCGTCATCAGTCGAAAGGGCGCGGCGTCCTTCTGGAACCAGCGGCGGGGATGAGGATCGAAGCTGACGACGCCCAGCGGCGCGCCCATCCGTTGCGCCGCGTCACGTGCGCCGGCGATGACGGCCTGATGCCCGCGATGCACGCCGTCGAAGGCGCCGACGGCGACCGCCGCGCCCTTCAGCGCGTCCGGCACCTCGCGCCAGTCGCGCCAAATACGCGCAATCTGCATCAACGCTGGGACGGTTTGCGCCGGCGGGGGACGCGGACGACGGCGACGCCGTCCATGATCATGGTCTCGCCGACGAAGCCTTCGCAGCTGAGCTTGACCCGCGCGCTCTCGGGTTCGACCTCGATCACGGTGATCAGGATGCGGACGACGTCGTCGATCCGCACCGGCTGATGGAAGGCCAGGGTCTGGGAGATGTAGATCGACCCCGCGCCCGGCAGGATGGTGCCGACCACGGCCGATCCGAACGAGGCGCTGAGCAGGCCGTGGGCGATCCGGCCGCGATAGGCGGTCTTGGAGGCGAAGGCCTCATCCAGATGCACCGGGTTGAAGTCGTCGGAAGCCTCGGCGAACAGCCGAATGCGGTCCTCCGTCGCGACGACGATTTTCTCGGCCGCCATGCCGACGTGAAGTTCGTCCAGGATGTAACCACCGGACGGATGCTGCTGAACCAATTCGACCATGGATGAGGCTTTAGCGGCGGTGCGACAAAATGGCGAGCCTTACCAGTTCAGTTCGAGCGCGGCGTATCGCGCATAGGTCGTTTCCGCCTTCAGCAGAGCGGCGGCGCGGGCCGGGTCGAGCGCGCCGTCTTCGCCCTTGGCCTGGTCGCCGTGGATGCCCTGGGCGATGAACAGGCAGTCCAGCCCTTGCGCGTTTGCGCCCATCACGTCGGTGACGACGCCGTCGCCGATGCACAGGACGCGCGAGCGATCGACGGGGCGGCCCAGCAGGCCTTCCGCCTCCTTGATCGCCAGATCATAGATCGGGGCGAAGGGCTTGCCCGCCATCACGACCCGGCCGCCCTGCGATTCATAGAGGTCGGCCAGCGATCCGCCGCAATAGATCAGCTGGTCGCCGCGCTGCACGACGCGGTCGGGATTGGCGCAGATCAGTTCGATGTCGCGTGCGGCGCCGACGGCGAACCGCTCACGATAGTCTTCGGGTGTCTCGACCGTGTCGTCCACGGGGCCAGTGACGGAGATGAAGGCGGCGTCCTCAGGCGACGCGGCGCGCTCGAGGCCAAGACCCGCGTACAGCGGCGCGTCACGCTCGGGGCCGACGATCCAGGCCGGACCGGGCGCGCGCCTGGCCAGTTCGGCGCGGGTCGCGTCGCCGGAGGTGACGAAGGCCTTCCACGCCTCGCGCGGCACGCTCAGCCCATCCAACTGAGCGATCACGTCCGAGGCCGGGCGGGGCGAGTTGGAGATCAGCACGACGTGGCCACCCTCGCGGTTGAACCGCGTCAGCGCCTCGCACGGGCCAGCCCAGCTTTCGCGCCCATTATGGATCACGCCCCACACGTCGCAGAGCAGGATGTCATAATCGCCGGCGACGGCGCCGAGGTGGGGCAGGGCGTGGGGGAGGGTCATGGGGCGTTGGTAGCCGCTAGGACGCGGAGGCGAAAGTCTCCTCCCCATGAAATGGGGAGGGGGACCGCGAAGCGGTGGAGGGGTTCTTGAAACGGGATCGGCGCCTGTGATGGGGAGAAGCCCCTCCGTCACGGCGCAAAACGGCGCAAAGACGCGCCGTGCCACCTCCCCACGGAGTGGAGAGGAGACCGGCTAGAACCGGCGACGCTGCTCGGCGCTGCGCAGGGTGGAGCGCAGGAACTCGGCCGGGGGGTCGGTCTCGGCCAAAACCTGTTCCTTGATGGCGCGGGGTTCGCCGAACAGGTGGCCCTGGCCCATGCCGACGTCCAGTTCGAGAATGTCGACGACCTGGCGTTCGTTTTCGACCTTTTCGGCGATGACCTCGACGCCGTAGCGGCGGGTCAGCGCGGCGAAGTCGGCGGCCTGGATGTCGGGCATGGAGCGCAGGGGTGCGCCGCCGTCCAGGTCCAGCAGCTGCTCGATCATCAGGTCTGCCGCGACCTTGATGAACTTGACGTCCGAGCGTTGCAGGTCGGCGAAGTCGAGGTCCAGCGTCTGCACCTTGTCCAGCGAGAAGCGGAAACCCAGGTCGGCCAGCTTGGCCATGTTGCGCGCCTCGATGGCGCCGCGAGCGTCGAACGTCGCCTGGCCCAGTTCGAATATCAGCGCCTGGTTCAGGTCACGGTTCTCGCTGAGGAAATCCAGGAACTGCGGGAAGAAGGTCTCGTCGCCCAGCGAGGTCAGGGCCACGTTGCAGAAAACGCCGACCTTGCGGTCCTGACGCGCCAGGCGCCGCACGATCTGGGCGCAGCGGAACAGCAGCAGATTGTCGATCGCCGGCACCAGACCCTCGCCCTCCGCCAGGGACAGATATTCCGCCGGCATCATGACGCGGTCGGTGGCGTCGCGCAGCCGGGTGAAGCTCTCGTAGAAGATGGTCCGGCGTTGGGGCAGGGAGACGACCGGCTGCAGATACAGATCGACGCGCCCTTCGCTGAGCGCCTCGTGAATGGTGCGCAGCAGAACGTTGGACTGGGCCATGCGACGGCCCTCGAAGGTCTCCACGCCGATATGGGGCGCGGCGGCCAGACGTTCGTCGATGCTTTCGCTCATCTGCTGGACCAGGGATTCAAGCATCCGGACCTCGCCGGTCAGCGCATCGGTGTCGGACAGGACGCCGGTCTCGATGGCGTGCGCCAGTTCGGTCAGGGCGCCCTGGGTCGATTCCATCGCATCGGCGAGCAGGCGGTGGGCCTCGCGGACTTGGCCGATTTCCTTCTTCAGGACGCGGCGCTCGGCGATGCCGGTGACGATGCCGTGGAAGGCGCCCAACAGCCCCAGTGCGCCGAGCGTTCCGGCCACGCCTGCGCCGATCCCAAGGCCCGCGCGCCACAGGAAGGCGCCCACGGTCATGCCGAGGAACAGATAGGCGAAGTAGAGAAAGCCCGTTGTTACGTTGCGCATCGGCTGGCGGTCGGCCACTCCCGGATGGAATCGCCTGAGTATCAGGCTATCAATGTCATTCGGCTAGAGCGGGGCTGCAAATATCCCCGCCAAACCTACGGGAAACGCAATGGAACTGTTCGATCTGACCGGCAAGGTCGCAATCATCACCGGCTCATCGCGGGGAATCGGCAAGGCCATCGCCGAACGGCTGGCCGAACACGGGGCCAAGGTCGTCATCTCGTCGCGCAAGGCCGGGCCGTGCGACGAGGTCGCCGCCGAAATCAACGACAAGTACGGCGCCAAGGCCGATGAACCGCGCGCCGTTGCGGTGCCGGCCAACATCGCCTCGAAGGAAGACCTGCAGAGGTTGGTCGACGAGACCAACGCCGCCTTTGGCCAGATCGACATCCTGGTCTGCAACGCCGCGACCAATCCCTACGCGGGGCCGATGGCAGGCATCGCCGACGACCAGTTCGAAAAAATCCTGCAGAATAACGTCATCTCGAACCATTGGCTGATCCAGATGGTCGCGCCGCAGATGGTGGAGCGCAAGGACGGGGCGATCCTGGTGATCTCGTCCATCGGAGGGCTTCGCGGCAACGCGCTGATCGGCGCCTACAATATCTCCAAGGCGGCGGACATGCAGCTGGTGCGCAACCTGGCGGTGGAGTGGGGGCCGTCGAACGTGCGGGTCAACTGCATCGCGCCCGGGCTCGTTCAGACCGATTTCGCCAAATATCTGTGGGAGAACCCGGAGCTGCTGAAGACGGTCACCGAGCCCGCGCCGCTGAAAAGGATCGGGCAGCCGGATGAAATCGCGGGCACGGCGGTCTATCTGTGCAGCCCTGCGTCGGCCTATGTGACCGGCCAGACCCTTGTGGTGGACGGTGGATTGACGATTGCCTGGTGAGCGTAACGACTGGAAGCAGGATCTAGTTTGGCGCCTGGAGGCCTTCGGCTTTCAGGCGCTGTTCGGCTTTCTGCGCCTGTTGGGCGTCGAGCGGGCGTCGGGGTTGGGCGGCTGGCTGCTGCGCACTCTGGGGCCGCTGACCGGCACGCAAAGGACGGTGATGCGCAATATGCGGATCGCCTTCCCCGACATGCCGGCAGACGAGCGCGAGGCGCTGGCCCTGGCGCAGTGGGACCAGACGGGCCGGACCTTCGCCGAACTGGCGGTCATGGATCATCTGACGCCCGAAGGCGGGCGGGTCGAGGTGGTCGGGATGGAGCGGCTGCACGCCCTGCGCGACAGCGGCAAGCCGGCGGTGCTGATTTCGGGCCATCTGGCCAACTTCGAGGTGATGGCGGCGGTGATCATGGCGTCGGGCGTGCCGTGTCAGGTGACCTATCGCGCCGCCAATAATCCGTATGTCGACGCCCTGATCCGCCAGAGCCGGGAGCGATACGGCATCCGCCTGTTCGCGCCCAAGGGCGACGGGACGCGCGAACTGATGGCGGGGATGAAACGCGGCGATTCCATCGCCCTGCTGGTCGATCAGAAATACAATCAGGGGCCGGAGGTGGAGTTCTTCGGCCAGCCGGTGAACGCCTCGCCTGGAGCGGCCAGGCTGGCGTTGAAGTTCGACACGGTCATGCTGCCGCTGTCGGTGGTGCGCCTGCCGGGCGTGCGGTTCCGGGTGACGGCGCACGAGCCGATCGTGGTCAATCAAAGCGAGGACAAGGCGGCGGATACGCTGGCCGGCATCCAGGCCGCCAATCGCTTCGTCGAGGACCGGGTGAGAGAGCATCCCGTGGACTGGTTCTGGGTCCACAAGCGTTGGCCGGACAAGGTCTATGCGGCGTTGGACCGCGAGGCGTCCGATCCTCGACGGTAGGGCCCGGCGTAGTCGGGCGTCTCGCGGCGCCGACGGCAGGGGCCGATATAGCCATCGGCCTTGATGAAGGGGCGGGGCTTCATGATGACGGCGTTCAGCCGATCCAGCACGGCCTTAGCGGTGATCGGCTTGACGATGAACTCGGTCACCCCGGCGTCGCGGGCCTCGTAGACGCGGCTGCGTTCGGAATGGCCGGTCATCATGATGATCGGCAGAAACGGATTGGGGCTGTCGGGGCTGGTGCGGACCAGCCGTGTGAACTCGACCCCGTCCAGCGGGAACATGTTGAAATCGACAATGGCCAGATCGATCGCGTGGCGACGCAGCAGATCGAAAGCCGTGGCGCCCTCTGACGCCTCATAGACGTTGCGGATGTCGGCCGAATGGAGCACGGCCGACGCGATGGCGCGCATATTCTGATTGTCGTCCACGAGCAGGACGTTCAGCGATTTCAGAGAAAACATCGGGCCCCGCCAGATCTCGGATCGAGGCTAAGGGGATATGCGTAGTCTCGCAAGAGGAGCCTTTGATCAGGCTAGACTTTCTGGAACACGCGCCCCGATCGTGAGTGACGGATCCAGGTTGCGATCGCGCCATTTCATGCGCCAGCACAGGTGGGGGCCGGTGGCGCGGCCGGTCATGCCGACGCGGCCCAGCGCATCGCCGCGCCGGACGCGTTGGCCCAGCGCCACGTCCAGCCGCGACTGATGCAAATAGCAGCTGATCAGGCCCTGACCGTGGTCGATCAGGGTCAGACCGCCCTCGAAATGCATGTCGGGGCGGACGAAGGCGATGCGGCCGTCGGCGGGTGCGCGGATCACGCTGCCCTGGGGGGCGGCCAGGTCGATGCCGTAGTGCGGCCGGGCGGGCGTGCCGTTCAGGACGCGCTGGGCGCCCCAGGCGCTGGAGACGCGGTAGCTCTCGAGCGGCCAGGCGAAGCCATCCTTGAAGTCGTCGGAGTCGATGCGGCTGGCGAAGCCCTCCGTCTTCAGCGCGATCTCCTGCTGGATGCGGGCCAGGAGGGCGGGATCGCTGGGCTCGACGGTCGAGGGCGGCAGGCCGTTCACGCTGGTCGAGGGGAAGGCGTAGGGGGCGATGTCGAGGGTGCGCCGGGCCGACCGGTCGCCGGACCGGGCTTCGATCTGGCTGGTTGGACCGGCGTCGCGGTCGAAGCCGATCACGAAGAGGCCGGCGGCCGAGGCGGTCGTCAGGGCCTCGCCGTCGACGAAGATCAGAGCGCGCGGCGCGGTGCGGCCGAAGGCGTAGCCGCCCTGACGCCAGGCGCCGTTCAAGGCCAGCGGCAGGGTGTTCCGGTCTTCAGCCATCAATGGCGCGGCGATCAGGCTGGCGCCCGCGCCGGTCAGCAGGGCGCGGCGCGACGGGATCATCGATCGCCTTGCTGGGCCGCGATGAATTCGGCCGGGCCGAAATAGGGCTGCTGACGGCTGGGGCTCCAATAGCGGAGGACTTCCAGCGGGATCGGTTTGTCCGTCACGGCGCAGCGCACGAAGCGGCCGGGCTTCAAGACGGCGAACTCGCCGTCGCCATAGTGAAGCACGGCCTGATCTGCGGCGATTTTGTCCATGAGCAGACGATAGCGGGCGGCGCGCGGCGCGGAAAGGGGCTCAGGGCGCCGCCACCGCATCCGTGATCGGGCCGTCCGCGGCTGCGGGTCGGAGCGCGCCGGCTGCGGGAGGCTTCGGCTTTCCACCCATCCGGTCGGTGAACAGGAAGACGAAGGGGTTCAGCGAGATCGACAACAGGGCGGCGGCCAGGATCAGGTCATGGGTCTCGCGGCTCATGGCGCCCAGCGACACGCCCAGCGCGGCCAGGATGAAGGAGAACTCGCCGATCTGGGCCAGGGACGCCGCGACGGTGAAGCCGGTCGGGCGATCCAGCTTGAAGGTCTTGGCGATGACCAGGGCCGCGACCGACTTGCCGACGATGACGATGCCCAGAACGCCCAGGACCGCCCACGGCTGGCGCACCACGATCATCGGATCAAACAGCATGCCGACCGAAACGAAGAACAGCACGGCGAAGGCGTCGCGCAGGGGCAAGGACCGCTCGGCCGCATTGTGACCCAGGGGCGAGGCGTTCATCACCAGGCCGGCCAGGAAGGCGCCCAGCGCGAAGGAATGGAACAGGAAATAGGCCAGCCAGGCGATGCCCAGGGCGATGGCGAGGACGCCCAGTGTGAAGAGCTCGCGCGACTTGGTGTGGGCGATGCGGATCAGCAGCCAGGGAATGACCTTGCCGCCGACGACCAGCATGCCGACGACGAACAGCACGACCTTGAGCAGGGTCAGGCCGACGTCTGCACCCAGGGCCGCAAAGTCCGTCTGTGTTCCGGCCGGGACAAGCACCATGGGCAGCATGACCAGGGCGATGACGATGACCAGATCCTCGACGATCAGCCAGCCCACGGCGATGCGGCCGATCTCGCCCTTGACCTGTTTACGCTCCTCAAGCGCGCGCAGCAGGACGACGGTCGAGGCGACGGACAATGCAAAGCCCATCAGCAGAGCCTCGACATCGCCCAGGCCCAGCACGAAACGGCCGAGCCCCCATCCCAACACGGTGGCGACGCCGATCTGAACCAGGGCGCCGGGAATGGCGACCTTGCGGACCTGCATCAGATCCTTGGGCGAGAAATGCAGGCCGACGCCGAACATCAGCAGAATGACGCCGATCTCGGCCAGTTGCGGCGCCAGTTCGGTGTCGGCGACGAAGCCGCCCGTATAGGGGCCGACGATCACGCCCGCGACGAGATAGCCCACCAGGGGCGACAGTTTCAGCCGATGCGCCAGCATGCCGAACACGAAGGCGAGGACGAAGCCCCCGACCAGGGTGAGAATCAGGCTGTCGGCATGCGGCATCAGGGCTCCTGTCGCGAGCGAAGGTGTGATTTGGGTAGGCTTTGCAGTTGGGGCGCGAGGGGCGGTTTGACAAGATGACGCAGTGTCGCGCGGGACTGAAAACAGCTTTGTCTTCGCGGCGTTCGGCCTGCGAAGTCTGGAGGGCTGGACGGAGCGCCGGGCCTTCGCCCGGAGTGTGAGTTTTGAGTACCGTTTCGACGAAGGGTATGACGCTCCGCGCGGGTGGTTGGCCTGCAAGCTCGGGGCGCCGAGCGGTGGCGGTCTTATCGCCTAACCCCATAAGCCTGCGACGGGCGGGTCGGAGCAGCGATCCCCGATCCCCGGTTCGGCCGAGTATCCCCCTCGACCCTGCGACGCGACTGCGGACGCCGGGGCGATTGCCCGGCCGATCAGCCCCGGCGCCGCGATGGGATCTCACCATCGCTCCCGTTCCCTCCGCTCTCGCCGCCGCAAGGTCGCAGGCCTTACGAGCCCTCCATGCGACGAGACGGGTGCATTATGGGGCCGTTTGACCCCGTGGATGGAAGACAGGGGACATAAATCGGCAAGCGGTTGAAATCGCTGGAAATGGACCAGCGGCATTGCGATGGCTGAGCATCGTCTCCTCCCCATGTCATGGGGAGGTGGCTCGAAGCGCAGCGGAGAGACGGAGGGCTCTTCGCGCATCGCAGGCGTCTGTGGG
>NZ_DLTK01000038.1:16962-17662 GCF_002500885.1 Brevundimonas sp. UBA7838 | reverse complement strand
GCGCCGATCGACGGCGAGCCGGCCTGCCACGCCAACGGCGGCACCATCGGCTTTCACGCCAAGACGTCCGAGATGGTTCAGGCCTTCCATGACGCGGGCGTCGCGGCCGGCGGTCGCGCCATCGAGGACCCGCCCGGCGAACGCAAGGGCCCCTTCGGCCCCATGATCCTAGCCTATCTGCGCGATCCCTCGGGCAACAAGATCTGCGCCATGCACCGGGTGGGGTGAAGGGCATCAGCCGGCGGCTTGGGCCTCACGGTATCGCATGTCGCGCGGGCCATGTGCGGCGATGGTCGCACACTGGTCCGCGACGGCCTTTCGATAGGCCGGGCGATCCAGGCAGCGGTCGAAATAGGCCTGCAGCGCGGGATAGGCCTTTAACAGGTCCAGCGATGCGGCGATCTTCAGGACTGAACTCATCATCAGGTCGGCGACCGTGAAGGTTTCTCCGACCAGCCACAGACGGTCGCCCAGCGCGAGCTGGAGCTCGGATAATCGCTTTTCGGCGAAGGGCAGAACCTGCCGCCGCCGCGCCGCCTTGGCCGCTTCGTCGGGCAGGAAGAACTCGGCCTCGCTGACGTTGATCAGCGCGCCTTCGACGCTGTTCAAGGCGGCGAAATACCAGGTCAGAACCTGCGCTCGCATCACCGGATCGGACGGGATCAACACGCCCGCTCGTTCGGCGATGTCCCAGACGATG
>NZ_DLTK01000038.1:0-16837 GCF_002500885.1 Brevundimonas sp. UBA7838 | reverse complement strand
TCGGCGATGTCCCAGACGATGGCGCCGCTCTCAAACATCGGAGCGCGGCCGTCCTCCTCCAGCGCCGGCACCTGACCGAACGGCTGAAGCGCGCGGTATTCCGCCGACTTCTGGTCCACTGCATCCAGCAACCGGATTTCATAGGCCCAGCCCGCCTCGCTCAGGATCCATCGCACCCGGTGATCCCGAACTTGTCCGGCGGCGAAAGGCGGAACCCATTTGAAAGCGGTGACGGTGATCATCTTTTGATCCTCATGGTCGGTCGCTCGCCGACTCTATCACGAGCTTCGCGCGTTGCGGACATCGACCGGTTGCACTAGCCAGAAGTCATGACCTTGCAGACCACCAAGACTCACGCCGTCCACGGCGGAACCCTGCACTATCTGAAGCACGACAGCACGGCGACCGGCACGCCGATGACGCTGTCGGTCTTCGTTCCGGGCGTGGATGGGCCTTTCCCGGTGCTGATCTGGCTGTCGGGCCTGACCTGCACCGAGGACAACTTCACTACCAAGGCGGGGGCCTTCCAGGGCGCCGCCGAACACGGCGTCATCGTCGTGGCGCCTGACACCAGCCCGCGCGGAGAAGGCGTCGCCGACGATTCCGCCTATGACCTGGGTCAGGGCGCGGGCTTCTATCTGGATGCGACGCAGGCGCCCTGGGCGCCGCATTTCCGCATGGAGACGTATGTCACCGAGGAACTGATCGCCCTGATCGATGCCGAGTTTGCGACAACGGGCGTCCGCTCGATCAGCGGCCATTCGATGGGCGGCCACGGCGCCCTGACCCTGGCGCTGAACCACCCCGACCTGTTCCGTTCGGTCTCGGCCTTTGCGCCGATCTCCTCGCCCACCCGGTGCGCCTGGGGAGAAAAGGCCTTCACCGCCTATCTGGGTGAAGACCGGGCGACGTGGGACCGCCATGACGCCGCCAAGCTGATCGCAGCCGGCGCGGCGAAGGGCGTCTTCGATGACATCCTGATCGACCAGGGGGACGCCGACAACTTCCTGACCGACCAGCTGAAGCCCGAGTTGCTTCAAGCCGCCGCCGACGCCGCCGGCCAGAAGGTCACGATCCGAATGCAACCCGGCTACGACCACTCCTATTTCTTCATGGCCAGCTTCATCGCCGACCACATCGCCTTCCATGCCGAACGCTTGAAGGTCTAGGCGCCAGATGGGACGCCGGGGTTGGATCGCTGTCGTAGTCCTGCTGCTGGCAGGCCCAGCCTTGGCGCAAGAGCAGGTCGGCGATCTGGATTGGCGGCCAAAGGTGGTCTCGCCGGCTTATGCGATGGATGGGCCTGTCGTGCTTGTCGATCAGGGCCACGGCAGCGAACAGACGATCGAAGGTCGTTATGCCGCCTTCGCCGCGCTGTTGATGGCCGATGGATATCGGATTGAAGCCAGCCGGGGACGGCTCGATGCGCCCGGCGCGCTTGATGGCGTGGCGGTGTTGGTCATCGCCAATCCGGCGCGCCCTGAGGACGGCTCGCGCGCCTCGGCTTTCGACGACGCCGAGATCGAGGCGATCCGCCGATGGGTGGAGCAGGGCGGGGCGTTGCTTCTGGCCGCCGATCACGCGCCCCATGGTTCCGCCGCCGAAGCCCTGGCGGCCAGATTCGGGGTGGCGATGGGCACGGGCTACGCCTTCCAGCCCCTGGGCGACGACGTTACGGCCAATCTGGTCTTTCCGCGTCCGGCGCTCGCGGATCATCCGATTGTCGAGGGCCGCGAACAAGGCGAGCACTTGAAGGTCGTCAAGAGCTTTACCGGGCAGTCGCTGTCGGGGCCGGCAGACGCAACCGTATTGCTGGCGATGAGCGCAGATGCGCGAGAGGCTCCCGATCTCGAAGCCTTGCAGACGATCCGGACGCGGCTTCGGGCCGGCCAGGATCCAGCCGTCGTCCTTGCCGAGTTGTCGCGGCCCGCCTTACCCGCCCAAGGTCTGGCGTTGCGCTTTGGCGCGGGGCGGGTGGTCGTGCTGGGAGAGGCGGGGATGCTCACGGCCCAGGTCGTGCGTTTTCCTGACCAGCTGGATCGCGAGCCTGTCCGCATGGGACTGAATACGGTTGGTCATGACGATCAGCAGTTCGTGCTGAACCTGATGCACTGGCTGTCGCGTCTGCTCCCCTGATGCTAAGGGGCCGGGATGAGCGCTTCTGATCCCTACGAACCGATGTTTTCCGCCCTTTGCCGCGAGGTGGGCTATTGCCTGCACGCCAAGGGGCAGAAGCGGGTGATCGAGGCCCTGCCCAAGGGGCTGGACGCCGCCGTGCGCGCCGTCTTCGCGGCCGAGGGCGTGGACGAGCCCAATGCGCCAGGCGATGTGAAGCGGGCCGTTCGCGATTGCCTGAAGGCGAACTTGCCAGCTTGACCGTTACGGGTCGATAAGTCGGAACAAATCCAGGCTCTGTCGCTTGGGTTTCATGAACGGGCGCCTAGATGAGGCGCATCGGAAACTTGTCGCGAGAGGAACCTCCCATGGCCTTCACCCTGCCCCCGCTGCCCTACGCCTATGACGCGCTGGAGCCGGCCATCGACAAGGAGACGATGACCTTCCACCACGACAAGCATCACCAGACCTATGTCGACAATCTGAACAAGGCCGTCGACGCCGACGAAAACCTGAAGGGCAAGTCGCTGGAGGAAATCTTCACCAGCATCTCCACTGCGCCCAAGGCCGTGCGCAACAACGGCGGCGGTCACTGGAACCACAGCCTGTTCTGGGAACTGCTGGCCCCGGCCGATCAGGCGGGTGAGCCCTCGGCCGAGCTTAAGGCCGCCATCGACGCCGATCTGGGCGGCATGGACAAGTTCAAGGAAGACTTCAACGCCGCCGGCGCCGCGCAGTTCGGCTCGGGCTGGGCCTGGCTGATCGTGCAGAACGGCAAGCTGAAGATCACCTCGACCCCGAACCAGGACAATCCGCTGATGGACGTCGTGGACGAGCGCGGCGAGGTCATCCTGGGCGCCGACGTCTGGGAGCACGCCTATTATCTGAAATACCAGAACCGCCGCGCTGACTATCTGAAGTCGTTCTGGACGGTGGTGAACTGGAACAAGGTCAACGACCTCTACGCCGCCGCCAAATAAGGCCGGTTCAGACCAGAGACCCAGAGATGACGACGCCCGCCGGAACCTCCGGCGGGCGTTTTCGATTGCGTCATCGCAAACGGAGATCGAAGCGATGCGGATGATGATGACGGGGGCTGCTTTCGCGGCCCTGATGCTGGCGGCCTGTAACCCTCAGGCGAACGGGCAGAAGCCCGGCGATCCCGCGCCGCCCAACCCCACCCAGACCGTCGCCGCGCCAGCCGAGAAGCCCGTCTATCGCTTCAAGATCGGCGCGCTGGACGCCATCGCCCTGTTCGACGGCGAGAACCCGGTCAACAACGACAACCAGACCTTCGGCGTCGGCCTGACGCCGCAGGCGGTCGCCGCGCCGCTCACCGCCGCCGGACAGCCGGCCGATCCGATCATGCTGGAAATCCATCCGCTTCTGGTCAGGAACGGCGCACGCACGATGCTGTTCGACACCGGCCTGGGCGAGGGCAAGGGCCAGTTGATGGACAGCCTGCAAAAGGCCGGCGTCGATCCGGCCTCGATCACCGACGTGCTGATCTCGCACGGCCACCCCGACCATGTCGGCGGCCTGATCCGCGCCGGCGGTCTGGCCTTCCCCAATGCAGCGATCCGGATGTCGCAGGCGGAATGGGCGTCCATCCGCGCCAATCCCGAACTGGCCGATCTGGTGCGGATCATCACGCCCAAGGTCCAGGCCTTCGAGCCGGGCGGCGAGGTCGCGCCGGACGTCCAGTCCCAGGACACGGCCGGCCATACGCCGGGGCACGTCGCCTATCTGATCGCCGACGGCCAGAACCAGCTGCTCTACACCGGCGACCTGATGCATCACTGGATTCTGTCGGTGGAACATCCGGACTGGAAGGTCGGCTATGACGACGATCAGGCGGCAGGCCTGAAGGCGCGGCTGGACGAGGTGACGGCGCTGCGCAACTCCGGCGCCCACATCTACGCCTATCACTTCCCGTTCCCCGGCCTGGGCAAGGTGGCGACCCGCGAAGGCCGCGCCATGTTCATCTCAGAAGCCCAGTCTGCGAAGGACTAGATGCGAAGGTCCACGCCGTGCCGGGTGCGCGCGTTCATGCGCTCGGCATGGTGCTGGCGGACCATGCGGCGCTGGCGCAGCATCTCATGGATGCCGTCGGCGAGATCCAGCAGCTGGTGGTCGCTCAAAGGCTCAACCAGATCGACCAGCTGCGTCTTCAGCGTCTGCATGGCCTCGTCGGACAGGCCGGTCTGAAAGCTGTTGTGTTCGGGCTGCATTCCACTCCTCCTTGTCCTCATGCGTGGTTTGGTTGCATCGAAGGAAGGGCGGGGCGACGGGATCGTTCCATTCCATCGTGCTTAACAGCCCGCCGTGCTTGACTCCGGCGCCCCCGCTGGCCATAAGCGCCACCTTCCACGGGTCCGCTTCGGCGGGGCCGGGATGAATGACGGAAGATGCGTGGACCGCCGTTGAGATCGCATTCCCAATCCAGGGGATGCCGGGCCGTATCGTCGAAAAGAGAATAGAATGTCCAAGCGCCACAGCGCCAAGTACAAGATCGACCGGGCCATGGGTGAGAACCTGTGGGGCCGCGCCAAGTCGCCGGTCAACAAGCGTTCTTACGGTCCCGGCCAGCACGGCCAGCGTCGCAAGTCCAAGGTTTCGGACTTCGGTCTGCAACTGAAGGCCAAGCAGAAGCTGAAGGGCTACTACGGCAACATCACCGAGAAGCAGTTCGCCAAGACCTATGACGAGGCTGCGCGTCGCAAGGGCAACACCTCGGAAAACCTGATCGGTCTGCTGGAATCGCGCCTGGACGCCGTCGTCTACCGCGCCAAGTTCGTCCCGACCGTCTGGGCCGCCCGCCAGTTCGTCAGCCACGGCCAC
This sequence comes from Brevundimonas sp. UBA7838, assembly GCF_002500885.1. Lineage (NCBI taxonomy): Bacteria > Pseudomonadati > Pseudomonadota > Alphaproteobacteria > Caulobacterales > Caulobacteraceae > Brevundimonas > Brevundimonas sp. UBA7838. The sequence continues at coordinate 11,881 of NZ_DLTK01000038.1, read as the reverse complement.
GTCCTGGTCAACGGCAAGAAGGTCGACATCGCCTCCTACCGCGTGAAGCCGGAAGACGTCGTCACCGTGAAGGAAAAGTCGCGCAACATGGCGCTGGTGCTCGAAGCCCAGCAGTCGTCGGAACGCGACGTGCCGGATTACCTGGAACTGTCGGACCGCTCGTTCTCGGTTCGCTACGTCCGCGTGCCGGAACTGTCGGACGTGCCGTACGCCGTGAAGATGGAACCGAACCTGGTCGTCGAATACTACGCTTCGTAAGCGAAGTTTTCTTCAGAGCGGCTATCGGCCTTCGGCCTACTTGAGCCGCTTCTGGATTTGAGTTTGGAGGGCCTCGGATTCGTCCGGGGCCTTTCGTTTTTTATCCTGTTCCCTCCAAGGGCGAACAGGCGCATTCTCGGCCGGTTCAGGCTTTGAGGCAGGGGAGGTCGTCAGTTGCGCGACTCCATCATGAAACGCTTGGCTTTGATCGCCGCCGCATCGGCGGGCCTGGCCGCCTGCGCCAGCCGCGGCGAGCCCACCGTCTCCACCGCGGGCATGCCCGGCGCGCTGGAACCGATCCATGCCGCCGCCTTTACCAAGGACCAGGCCGTCTTCTGGGTCAGTTCGAACGGCTGCACGGCCAAGGAAGACCTGATCCCGATCGTCAGCCTGCAGGGCGGCAGCGCCGTCATCACCCTGCGCCGCATCGATGAGGACAAGTGCAAGCAGGACCTGGTCCAGGGCGTCGAGCTGAAGTGGTCGTTCGAGGAACTGGGCCTGACGCCCGGCTCGCCCGTCAGCGTCAACAACCCCTATCAGATGCCTCGCTCCTGAAAACGGCTGTAGCGTTTCGTTAAGCCTGTTCGAGCGCGTCTGATTAAGCAACGTCCGTTACGACGACAGACCGTCCCCCCAAGGTCTGTAGCTTCATGCGCTTCTTCACCTGCCTGACCGACGACCATAATCTCTGGCTCGTCGCGTTGGCCGCCGGCCTGTGCCTGATCGGTTCGATCATCACCTTCCGCCTGTATCGCCGCCTGCGCGCCGCCGAAAAGGGCACGCGTCTGGCCTGGGCCTTCATGGGCGCGGTGGCGACCGGGGCGACGATCTGGTGCACCCACTTCGTGGCGATGATCGCCTATGAGCCCGGCGTCACCATCAGCTACGGCCCCGTGCTGACCGGCCTGTCCCTGGGCGTCGCCATCGCCGGCAGCGCGCTGGCGCTGTGGGTGGCCTCGCGCCGGATGCCGGCCTCGGCCGAAATCGGCGGCGTGCTGTTCGGCCTGACCGTAGTGGCCATGCACTATACCGGCATGGCGGCCTTTGCGACCGACGCCGTCATCCACTGGTCGGCCCCCTATGTCGCCGCCTCCGTGGCGGGGGCGGTCGTCCTCGGCGCCCTGGCGTTCAATCGCGCCCGGCAGTCCGGCAAGGTCGTCCCGGTCGTGCTGATGGTCCTGGGCATCGTGGCCCTGCACTTCACCGGCATGGCCGCCATGACGATCGTGCCGGTCGGCGCGCTGGTCGATATGGGCGCTGTCGGATCGACCAACCTGGTCCTGGCCTTCGCCGTCTCCGCCGTCGGATTGATGATGCTGGGCACCGGCGTCGCCAGCCACGCCCTGGACGTCCAGTCCCGTCTGCAGGCCAAGGCGCGCCTGGATCACCTGATCGAGGGCAGCGTCGATGGCATGGTGGTCGAACAGGACGGCGTCATCCTGGCCGCCAACGCCGCCTTCGCCGATCTGGCGGGCGTTGCCCACCACGCCCTGATCGGCGAACCGCTGTCGCGCTGGATCGCCGGCGTCGCCGATCTGGCGGTCAACGGCCTGAGCCAGTCCAAACTGATCGCCGAAGGCGGGGCGGACATCCCCGTCGAGATCGCCGTGCGCCGCGACTGTGGTATCGATCACGTCATGATCTATGCCGTGCGCGACGTGCGCACGCGTCTGGCGCAGGAGCGTCGCATCGCCCATCTGGCGCGTAACGACGGCCTGACCGGCCTGCCCAACCGCTCGTCCTTCCTGGAATGGCTGACGCGCCAGACCGCCGACCTGACGGTTCCGAACAAGGTGGCCCTCTTGGCCATGGACCTGGACCGGTTCAAGGAGGTCAACGACGTTCACGGCCATGCCGCCGGCGACCAGCTGCTGATCCAGATCGCCGAACGGATGCGCGCCTGCCTGCGCCACGACGAGTTCATCGCGCGCCTGGGCGGGGACGAGTTTGTCGCCGTCGTGCCGATCCAGCACAAGGACGATGCCTTGGATCTGGTCGCGCGCCTGCGCGACGCCGTCACCGCCCCGGTCGTGCTGGACCATGCCGAGGTCGCCTGCGGCCTCAGCACCGGCATCGCGATCTGGCCCGACGACGCCCACGACCCGTCCGCCCTGATCAATGACGCGGACCTGGCCATGTACCGTGCCAAGGCCTCGCTGGGGACCGACGTCTGCTTCTACGAAGAAGAGATGGACGAGGCGGTGCGCAATCGCCGTCGCATGGCCCAGCAGATGCGCGAGGCCTTGGATCAGGGCCAGTTCAGCCTGAACTGGCAGCTGCAGGCCGCCGTCGATACCGGCGACATCACCGGCTATGAGGTGCTGCTGCGCTGGATCCAGCCGGACGGGACCTTCATTTCGCCGGCCGACTTCATTCCTCTGGCTGAAGAGAACGGTCTGATCCTGCCGATCGGCGAATGGGTGCTGCGCACCGCCTGCGCCGAGGCCGCCAGCTGGACCGAACCGCACAAGATCGCCGTCAACCTGTCGCCGGTGCAGCTAGGCCACGTCGACCTGCCGCGCCTGGTGCATCAGGTTTTGGTCGAGACCAGCCTGTCTCCGTCGCGGCTGGAGCTGGAGATCACCGAGACGGCCATGATCACCGACATGGAGCGCACGACCCACGTCCTGCGTCAGTTGAAGCTGCTGGGCGTCTCCATCGCCATGGATGACTTCGGCACCGGCTATTCGTCGCTGTCGACCCTGCGCGCCTTCCCGTTCGACAAGATCAAGCTGGATCGCTCCTTCATGTCCGAACTCGACGGCGGACCTCAGTCGGCCGCCATCATTCGCGCCGTCCTGGCCCTGGGCGAGAGCCTGCATATCCCCGTCCTGGCCGAGGGCGTCGAGACGCTGGAGCAGCTGGCCTTCCTGCGCGACCAGGGCTGTGACGAGGTCCAGGGCTATCTGCTCGGCCGCCCCCAGAAGACGGCCGAGGCGGAAGTCCAGGCGGCCGCACGGGTCTTGTGGGCCGTCGATCCTTCGATGGAAAAGGCCGCCTGATCAGGTGGGGGCGTTGGCGCGATCATAGGCGGGCCAAACGCCCTTGCCGGCGCCGCGATACTGGACCGGCAGGCCTTCATCCTCACCCAGGGCGACGGCCGCATGGTGCGCCCAGTGCGGATCGTCCAGCGCCGCGCGTGCAATGGCGATGAAGTCCGCCTGACCGGACGCCACGATGTCCTCGGCCTGCTGCGGATCGAAGATCATGCCCACGGCCATCACATTGGCCTGCGGCGTCGCCGCCTTAACGGCCTGGGCGAACCGCAGTTGATAGCCCGGCTCGCCGCCCGGAATCTTCGCCTGCGCAACGTTCCCGCCCGACGTCAGGTGCAGATAGTCATAGCCCATGTCGTGCAGCGCCTGACCAAGTGCCGTCACCTCGTCCAGGGCGATGCCGCCCTCGACCCAGTCCGAGCCGTTGAAGCGTACGCCCAGCGCCTTGGTCCGGGGCCAGGCGTCGCGCAGGGCCTGGGCGACCCGCAGCGGGAAGCGCGCCCGGTTCTCGTACGATCCGCCGAAATCGTCGGTGCGGTTGTTGGACAGGGGCGACAGGAACTGGGTCAGCAAATAGCCGTGGGCGGCGTGCAGTTCGACCAGATCGAACCCGGCCCGGTCCGCCCGCCTCGCGGCGTCCTCGAAGGCGGAGACGACGCGGTCCATGTCGGTCGGGGTCATGGCGGTTGGCGTGTGCCAGTCATCCTTGAACGGTTCGGCCGAGGCGCTGAAGGTTTCCCACGCGCCGTCTTCAGCCTTCAGGGCGCCGCCGCCCTTCCACGGCGCGCTGGTCGAAGCCTTGCGTCCGGCGTGGGCCAGTTGGATGCCGATCGGGGTGTCGCTGTAGGTGCGGATGTCGCGGATGATCCGGGCGAAGGCCTCTTCCTGGCCGTCGTTCCACAGGCCGGTGTCGTCCGGCGTGATCCGTCCCGCCGCCTCGACCCCCGTCGCCTCGACGATGACCAGTCCAGCGCCGGAGATCGCCAGTCGTCCCAGATGCTGCACGTGCCAGGGCTGAGGCACGCCGTCGATGGCCGAATACTGGCACATCGGCGCGATGGCGACGCGGTTCTTCAGCGTCAGGGGGCCGAGGGCGCGGGGTGAGAACAGCTGGCTCATGAAGGACGATCCGTGGGGGGGGGAGAGGGGGGACTGTAGCTATGGCGGTTGCGGTCACGTTCAACCCCGATCCTTTCCGATTGTTCACCCAGCTTTCCGATTATTCACGTGTGCGCGCCCGACCCACGCGGCACAAAAGGGTCAAGCTTCAACTGGGGAACACACCAATGCTTCGTCTCGCTCTCGCCATCGCCATCGCCGCCCCGCTGCTGTCGGGCTGCATCATCGTCTCGACCGAAAAGCCAACCACGCGCGTCATCACCGCGCCGGCCTCGGGCCAGTGATGCGCAGCTTCGTAAAGGGTCCGATGATCAAGGGTCTGGCGGTCGCGGCCCTGGTCGCGCCGCTGCTGTCGGCCTGCGTCATCTATGACAGCGACGCGGGCGAGAACGTCTCGGTGAACCTGCGCCGCGACGACGCCCCGCCGGCAGAGGCCATCCGTGAAGCCCGGTTCGCCGACGGCGCCCTGGTCGCGCGCGTCGATTCCAACGGCTGCACCCAGGCGTCGGATTTCGAGGTGTCGGTATCGGACGGCTCGCCGGCCGAGATCACGCTTCGCCGCACCAGACAGGACCTGTGCAAGGCCTTGGTCCCGGACGGCGTCGAACTGCGCTGGACCTATGCCGACCTGGGCCTGGAGCCCGGCACGGCGGCCCGCATCCTCAATCCGCTGAAGTAGGCGTCTCGAACACGATCAGCATGTCTGGCGGAATGCGCTGCGGCCTCAGGGTCGCAGCGTCCACCAGCACCCATTCGGTGACGCCCTGGGCGCAGACGCGGCCTTGGGCGTCCTCGATGCGGACATAGCGGGTGAAGCGCGGTCCCTGCGGATCGCCGACCCAGGTGCGGGCGACCACGCCCTCTGCGCCCGGCTCGATGCCGCGCAGATAGTCGATTTCATGCCGGGTCGCGACCCATGACCATTTCTCCCGCGTCGCCTCGTCGAAGCGCGCATTCCAGTGGGCCGTGCCCGCATCCTGCAGCCAGCCGACATAGACGACGTTGTTGACGTGGCCGTTGGCGTCGATGTGCTCGGGCCGCACGTCCAGCGGCACGACGAAGACCTCGCGGTCCTCGCGCGGCGTGAGGGTCTTCCTGGCCATCAGGCCTCGCCGAGCGGAACGCCCTTCTCGACCATCATGGCCTGAAGTTCGCCGGCCTGGAACATCTCGCGGATAATGTCCGATCCGCCCACGAACTCGCCCTTCACATAGAGCTGCGGAATGGTGGGCCAGTCGGTGAAGCTCTTGATGCCTTCGCGCAGGGCTTCGTCCTGCAGCACGTCCACGCCCACGAAGCCGGCGCCGACATGGTCCAGGATCTGCACCGCCAGGGACGAGAAGCCGCAGCGCGGCTGGTCCGGCGTGCCCTTCATGAACAGAACCACGTCGTTCTGGGCGACGGTCTCGCCGATGAAGGCGTGAACGGGATCGGCGGCTTGGGCGGTGTCGGTCACGGATAAGGGCCTTTCGTGAAGCCCGTCAGCTAGGGAGCCGAACGGGCGCGGTCAAGGCGTCCGCGACGTTCTGCACAGCTGCTGGGGCCGGTCAGGCCGCCTGATTGGCCACGACGCGCGCCATCTCGATCTGCGCGGCCAGGCCCGGCGGCATGTCCCGCTCGGGCGCAGCGGCCAGTGTCGCCAGCCGATCGGTGTCGGTCGGATTGACGATCACGCTGGAGACCGACGGGTCGGTCAGCACGTAGGACAGGCAGATCGCCTCGGCCGTCCAGTTATGGGTGCGGTACAGGAAGCCGAAGGCGTCCTTCTTGGGCGTATCGACGGGGCGCTTGTCCTTGCCGAAGCCGAACAGACCCTTTTTGAAGATCGGGGCATCGGGCGCCCCCGCGCGCCGGTCGGCGTAGAAGTCATAGGCGAAGACCGCCATGTCCTGCTCGCGCGCCGAGCGGATGCGGTTTCGAATCTTCCAGTCGGCGTTGATGTCGAACGGCGTCAGCAGGGCGTCGAACGCGCCGGTCGACACATAGGCGTCCATCACGTCGCCGCCGCCGGCGATGCCCAAAAGCTTGATCCGTCCGGTGGCGCGCATGGCCTTCAACGCGCTGAGCGACGATTGCGCCAGTTCGGTCTCGCCCGGCTCGTGCAGCACCGCCACGTCGATCCAGCCCAGCCCTGAGAAGTGCAGCGCCCGGTCGATGGCCGCCGTCATCCCCCGGGCCGAGAAGTCCCGCTGCTGGTCGCGGCCGTCGCCGGCGCCCAGCGTCAGGCTGACATAGACGAGCTTGCGATCCACATGCGACAGGGCCTCGCCCAGCACCTCGGCCGCCACCGGGTCGGCGGTCTCCAGCCGATAGCTGTTCACCCCGGCCTCCAGCGCCGAATACAGCAGGTCCAGCCCGGCCTCGCGCCCGCGCTTCAGCACGTCGGCGCCGAAACTCAGCGTCAGGTTGGAGATGGCGGAGCCGGAGACGCCGAAGGGGCGATAGCGCATGGCCGTCAGCCCTCCTTGGCCGGCGCGGAGGTCTCCAGCGCCAGGGCGTGCAGTTCGCCGCCCATCTGACCCTTCAGCGCCGCATAGACCATCTGGTGCTGACGCACACGCGGCAGGCCCGCGAAGGCGCTCGACACGATCCGCGCGCGATAGTGGTCGCCGTCGCCCGCCAGATCCTCGATCTCGATCTCGGCGTCGGCGAAGGCTTCGACCAGATGCTGGCGCAGCGTTTCCACGGACATGGGCATGGCGGGCACTCACACTTCGTTGGACGCCAGTTTGCCCGATAATCCTTAATGCCGACCTACGCTCCGTAGCGCTGCCGTTCGAACAACTTCACCGGCTGGTCTTTGTAAGTCGTCGTCGCATAGGGACGATAACCGACCCGCGCCGCCAGCTTCAGCGAGGCCAGGTTCTCGGGCGAGATCATGCAGACGGTTCGCCCCTCCAGCCTCCGGTCGGTCCAGGCCAGCGCCGCCGTCAGGGCCTCGGCCGCATAGCCCCGCCCCTGAAACCTCGGCGCCACGCCCCAGCCCAGCTCCGGCGCATCGAACGGCGGCTCCATCTCGCGGCGATAGTCGAATACCCCGACGCTGCCCAGATAGGCGCCGCCGTCCCGCAGCCGGATCGTCCAGTTGCCATGGCCCATCGCCGCCCAGTGGCCGAGATCGCGCAGCAGTCGGAACCACACCTCTTCGCGCCCCAGCGCCCGGCCCATGATGTGGCGCGTGAAATCTTCATCGGACCACAGCGTCAGCAGCTCACCGAAATCGTCAGTCGAGACGGGGCTCATCACCAATCGCTCGGTCGTCAGAATTCTGTCGGTCACATCAAGCCCAGTTGCTTGAAGCTGGCCACCCCGTCGCGGCCGACGACTAGATGGTCGTGAACCTCGACGTTAAGGGCGCGGCCGGCCTGCACAACCTGTTTCGTGATCTCGATGTCGGCGCGGCTGGGGGTCGGGTCGCCCGACGGATGGTTGTGCACCAGGATCAGGGCACTGGCTGACAGCTCCAGCGCGCGCCGCACGACCTCGCGCGGATAAACCGGCGCATGATCGACCGTGCCGCGGTTCTGCACCTCGTCCAGGATCAGCTGGTTCTTCTTGTCCAGATACAGCACCCGGAACTGCTCGCGTGGCTCGTGCTGCAAGGCGACGCGGACATAGGCCAGGAGCGCCGTCCAGGACGAGATCACCGGCCGCTTGGCCGTCGGCTCCTTCGCGATCCGCCGCGTCACGTCGAAGATGAACTGAAGGTCGAGCGCCACCGCCCGCGTCGCCTTGCCGACGGCGTATCCCATCGACCGCGCCACCTGATCCTCGATCGCCTCATGGCTGGCCGCCCCGATCCCCTCCAACCCGCCGAACCGCGCCAACAGATCCTTGGCCAGCGGCTTGGTGTCCTTGTAGGGCACGCTGCGAAACAACAGCAGCTCCAGCAACTCATAGTCGGGCAGGGCGCCCAGGCCCCCCTTCGCCGCCCGCTCACGCAGCCGGTCGCGATGACCGCTGTGCCGAGGCTTGGGCTTGTCGCCGACTTCGGACGCCTTGTCGTCGAGCATGATCCCTCCCGCTAAACGCAACCTGTGCGTATTGCGACTGGGGATCAAGGGTTCAGTTCGGTCGGAACAGCCCCGCCGGCGAGGCCGTGAAGATTTCCAGTCCGTCTTCCGTCACCCCGATGGTGTGCTCGCACTGGGCCGACAGGGACTTGTCGCGCGTCACGGCGGTCCAGCCGTCGGACAGCACCTTCACGTGCGGCTTGCCCAGGTTCACCATCGGCTCGACGGTGAAGAACATGCCGGGCTTCAGCACCGCCCCCTCGCCGCGACGGCCGTAGTGAAGGACGTTGGGGCTATCGTGGAAGACGCGGCCGATGCCGTGGCCGCAGAAGTCGCGCACCACGCTCATGCGCTGGGCCTCGACGAACTTCTGGATCGCATAGCCGATGTCGCCGAAGGTGTTGCCCGGCTTGACCTGCTCCAAGCCCAAGTCCAGCGACTGATAGGTCACGTCGATCAGTTTCTTGGCCCGCGCATTGATCTCGCCCACCGCATACATGCGGCTGGAATCGCCGTGCCAGCCGTCCACGATCACGGTGTGGTCGATGTTGACGATGTCGCCGTCCTTTAGCACCCGGTCGCCGGGAATGCCGTGGCAGACGACGTGGTTGATCGAGGTGCAGACGGTCTTCTCGTAACCCTTGTAGCCCAGGCAGGCGGGCAGGCCGCCGTTGTCCAGGGTGAACTCGCGCACCAGATCGTCGATCGTGCTGGTCATGACGCCCGGCTTCACATACGCCGCGATCATGTCCAGCGCCTCGGCGACCAGACGGCCGGCCTTGCGCATGCCCTCGAAGTCTTCCGCCTCATGGATGCGAATGGCGCTGGAGCGGACCAGGACGTCGGTTTCGAGTTCGGGCGTTTCGTACATGGGGCGATCGGTCTGCAAAAGGCGGGATACGGCGCAATCCGTTCGCCGCAGATGGGCGTTATAGCATGAAACCTCAAGCCTGCCCCCGGATTCCCGCATGACCGACGCTGACACCGACCGCTCTGGCCCGACCGCCGCCGTCCTGGTCATCGGCGACGAAATCCTGTCGGGCCGGACCCAGGACACCAACACCAACACCATCGCCCGCTTTCTGGCGGCGTTGGGGATCGACCTGATGGAGGCGCGGGTCGTCAGCGACGATCACGGCCGGATCGTCGAGGCGTTGGACGCCCTCCGCTCACGCTGGGACTATGTCTTCACCACCGGCGGCATCGGTCCGACCCATGACGACATCACCGCCGACGCCGTGACGGCCGCCTTCGGCGTGGCCCTGCATGAACATCCCGACGCGCTGGCGATCCTGTCGCGCCGCTATGGCGACGAGTTCAACGCCGCGCGCCGTCGCATGGCGCGCATCCCCGAAGGCGGCGTTCTGATCGCCAATCCGGTCACCGATGCGCCCGGCTTCCAGATCGGCAATGTCTTCGTCATGGCCGGCGTCCCCAAGATCATGCAGGCGATGCTGGAGGATGTGGCCCCGCGCCTGCGCACCGGCGCGATCGTTCATGCCCAGACCTTGAAGGTCAGCGGCGTGGGCGAGGGGGCTGTGGCGGATGTGCTGCGGGCGGCGGCCAACCAGCGTCGCGACCTGTCCTTCGGCAGCTATCCGTTCGGCCATGGCAGCGTCGGCGAGATCGGAACCCATCTGGTTATTCGTGGCCGCAACGCCGATCAGGTCCGTGCGGCGGCGCATGATTTGATCGCAGAACTGCGTAATCTGAGCATCGACGTTGCCGCTGCGTAACCTCGCAAAGCCGTGATCGTGTGCGGCTCAGGCGCCACGGTTTCGCCTGTTTCCGGTCCGATGGGGGCCTTGCCCGCAACGCTTTCGCGCCGCGAACGCTGAGAGGGCTCCTCCCCTGATCGACCGCGCGTAATGCGGCCGGCGCTTACTTAGGTGTATGAAATGACCTCCAGGAACTTCGCCCGCGTGGGCGGGATCGCCCTGACGACCGCCCTGCTGGCCGGCGTCGCCGCCCCGGCCATGGCCGGCTCCTTCTATGTCCAGGAACAATCGACCCGCGGCCAGGGTCGCGCCAACGCCGGCGTCGGCGCCGATAAGGGCGTCCAGTCGCTGTGGTGGAACCCCGCCGCCATCGCCGGAACCCAGCGCGAAGTTTACCTCGGCGCCCACGGCCTGATCCTGGACTCCGACGTCGACAACACCGGCTCGAGCCTGACCTACAACGTTCCGGTTCCGGGCGTCGGCGTCGTCAGCCGCTCGGCTCCCGTCAACGGCGACCCGCACGTCCATGACGTGGTCGAAAGCGGCATCGTGCCGAACTTCGCCGTCTCCATGCCGATCGGCGACCGCTTCAACGTCGGCCTGGCCGTCCAGGCGCCCTACAACTTCACCACCAAATATGAGCCGACCGACTTCGCGCGTTACGACGCTCTGACGTCGGAATTGCGCTCGGCCAACGTCAGCCTGGTCGCCGCCATGACGGTCACCGACTGGCTGGACATCGGCGCCGGTTTCGACGCCCAATACGCCAAGGCGACCCTGTCGTCGGCCCTGCCGAACGTGCCGATCCCGTCTGTCCTGTCGCCCGCCTATGTCGTCTCGCCGTCGACCGATGGCCGCAACCAACTGGAAGGCGACGGCTGGGATTACGGATGGAACGCCGGCGCTCAGATGCACTTCGGCAAGCTGGACTTGGGTCTGTCTTACCGCTCCAAGATCGAACACGAGCTGGAAGGTTCGGTAAACATCTCGGGCCTGACCGGCGTCCTGGCCGGCGCCAACGTCTCGACCGATGGCGGCGCCTCCTTCACCACGCCTTGGTACGCCACCGTCTCGGCCCGCTACGCCGTCAACGATCGCCTGACCCTGAACGCCCAGGTCAACCAGATCGGCTGGAGCGAGTTCGACGCCATCCGCGTCGCCTACACCGGCGGCGGCTCGACCATCGTTCAGGACTATGACGACGTCACCACCGGCGCGATCGGCTTCGACTACAAGATCGATCCGTCGATGACCTTCCGCGCCGGCCTGGGTTACGACCCGACCCCGACGCCGGACGATCACCGCACCGCCCGTATTCCGGACGGCGACCGCTGGCTCTACGCCGCCGGTCTGTCCAAGACGATCGGTTCGATGACCTTCGACGGCGCCGTGACCTACATCGACATCGACACCGCGACGATCAACGACACGCGCGACGTCTATGGCAACGGCCTTGTCGTCTCGAACCTGCGCGGCGAAGCGCAAGGCTCGGGCGTCGGCTTCTCGCTGGGCGCGACCTGGAACTTCTAAGTTCCGCTCAGCACCGGCTGACATGAGAACGGCGGCTCCTTCGCAGGAGCCGCCGTTTTTTATTGTCTCAACATGAAGGCATCGGGGAGCAAACGCTCCCCGATCCTCAGGCTCAACCCTTGGCCGCGCCGGTGTAGCCCTTGCCGCCGTTTGACGGGCGGCGACGGGGGCGGCGCTTCATTTCGCCCTCGGCCGGTTTGACGTTGTCGTTGATGGAGGGCACGCGCTCGCCGGCCAGGGGGTTGTA
>NZ_DLTK01000082.1:4266-4680 GCF_002500885.1 Brevundimonas sp. UBA7838 | reverse complement strand
GCCGAAAGCCCCGAACAAGTGGTCTGGACCAAGGGCGGCACCGAGGCGATCAATTTGGTGGCCAACGGGCTTGGGCTGAGTATCGAGCTGGGCGACGAGATCATCGTCTCGGAGATGGAGCATCACTCCAACATCGTGCCGTGGCATCTGCTTCGCGAACGGCGCGGGGCGGTGATCAAGTGGATTCCGGTCAAGGACGACGGGTCGCTGGACATGGCGGCCTATGCCGACCTGCTGGGGCCCAGGACGCGGATGGTCGCCGTCACCCATATGTCCAACGTGCTTGGGACGATCAATCCGGTCGCCGAGATCACGCGACTGGCCCATGCGGCGGGGTCGCAGGTGCTGATCGACGGGTGCCAGGGGGCGGTCCATGCGACGCCGGACGTGAAGGCCATCGGCTGCGACTTCTAC
>NZ_DLTK01000082.1:0-4025 GCF_002500885.1 Brevundimonas sp. UBA7838 | reverse complement strand
CCATCGGCTGCGACTTCTACGTCGTGACCGGGCACAAGCTGTTTGCGCCCACCGGCATCGGCGCCCTGTACGGCAAGGCCGAGGCGCTGGAGGCGCTGCCGCCCTATCAGGGCGGGGGAGAGATGATCGAGACGGTCGAGCAGGATCGCGTGACCTATGCCCGGCCGCCGCACCGCTTCGAGGCGGGGACGCCCCCGATCCTGGAGGCTATCGGCCTGGGCGCGGCCCTGGAATGGCTGGCGCAGTACGACCGGGCGGCCGTGCAGGCGCATGAGCATGCCCTTTATCAGCACGCCGTCGATCGACTTCAGGGTGAGACCTGGCTGCGGATTCTGGGCGAGGCCGAAGGCAAGGGCGCGATCCTGACCTTCGCCGTCGAGGGCGCGCATGCCCATGACGTCGCCCAGATCATGGACCGCTACGGAGTCGCGGTACGCGCGGGTCTGCACTGCGCCGAGCCGCTGGCGAAAAGAATGGGGGTGACGTCGAGCACCCGCGCCTCCTTCGCCCTATATAATACCGTGGAGGATGCCGACGCCTTCGTGGATGCGCTGATCAAGGCGCGGAACTTCTTCGTGTAAGCCGATGACAGATCAACCGATTCAAGACAGCGACGCCTTCAAGGACGCTTGGGACGAACCCCAGAAGAGCGCCCTGTCGCAGGCCGAGTTGGACACTCTAACCGATCAGCTGATCGAGGCGCTGAAGACGGTCTATGACCCTGAAATCCCGGTCGACATCTATGAGCTGGGCCTGATTTACCGCGTCGACGTCAACGACGATCGCGACGTGGTGGTGGACATGACGCTGACGGCGCCGGGCTGTCCGGTGGCCGGCGAAATGCCGGGCTGGGTCGAGACGGCGGTGGAGAAGGTCGAGGGCGTGCGCAGCGCCAAGGCCAATCTGGTTTTCGATCCGCCGTGGGACGCCTCCAAGATGAGCGACGAGGCTAAGCTGGCCCTGAATATGTTCTGATGGATATGTTCTGATGAGCGAGCTTCAAGCTACATCTCGTCCGCGCCGCCCGCGCCCCAAGGCCGTCACCCTGACGGACGCGGCCGCCGAGCGGGTGCGTGAGATCCTGGACAATGCCGAGAACGATCACATCGGCCTGAGGATCGGGGTCAAGAACGGCGGGTGCGCCGGGCAGGAATACACCTTCGCCTATGCCGACGAGATCGGGCCGATGGACGAGGTGGTCGAGGACAAGGGCGTCACCATCCTGATCGAGCCCCGGGCCGTGCTGTTCCTGATCGGCACCGAGATCGACTATGAGACGACGCGGCTGGCGTCCAAGTTCGTGTTCAACAATCCGAACCAGACCGACGCCTGCGGCTGCGGCGAGAGCGTGACCATCGTGCCGGTCGCCGCCGACTGAGATGGCTTACGATGCGGACTTCGGCGAATGGGTCCGCGAGCATTTCCATGCGCTCGGCCGCCTGGAGATCAAGCGCATGTTCGGCGGGGCCGGAGTCTATGCCGCCGGCGTCATGTTCGCCCTGTTGGACGACGGCGTGGTCTGGCTGAAGGGCGACGAGGCGCTAGGGCAGGCCTTCGTCGCGGCCGGCTCGCGTCAGTTCACCTATCCGACCAAGGACGGCCGCACGATGAGCATGGGCTACTGGACCCTGCCTGAAACGGCTCTCGATGACCCCGACGAAGCCGTCGCCTGGGCGAGGCGGTCGCTGGACGTGGCGGTGAAGAAGGCGTCGGGGAAGAAGCCTAAGCCCGTTACTTAGTCGGTGTGTCGATCAGCACGGCCGGCGTCACGGGTTGACCCGTGGCCTGGGAGACGAGCTCGGCGGTGCGGGTCTCGATGACGGCTTCGAGGCGAGCCAGGAATTCCTCCTTGGGCAGGCCGACGGGGATCGGGTCGAGGAACTCCAGCGTCGCTGTGCCGGGGTGTTTTTCGTACTGTTCCTCTGGCCAGAAGAGGCCGAGGTTGGTGGCGAGCGGCACGACGGGCACGTCGAAGTCGCGGTACATGTGCCAGACGCCGGAGCGATATTTGAATTTCTTGCCGACGGGCGCGAGATGGCCCTCGGGATAGATCAGGATCTTGCGGTTCTCGGCGCGGGCCTCGGCGGCGCGCATGGCCAGGGCCTTGCGCGCTTCGTGGCCGCCGCAGGAGTTGACGACGATGGCGCCCAGCTTCTTCAGCACGCCACCTAGCAGGGGAAACTTTTCCAGGTGATCGCCGGTGACGAAGGCGATGTCGTCGAACTGATCGTAGGTCGCAAAGCCGTCGCCCCAGCTTTGATGCTTGGAGGCGATGATGAAGGCGCCCTCGGGCAGGCGGTCCTTGCCACGCACGTCCAGCTTGATGCCGGCGAAGATCGACATGGCTTGGACCATGCGCTTCACATAGCGACGGATGACCCAGCTGGCCGGGCCGCGACCGGGCGCGAGCGCAGCAAAGGCGGCGGTCAGCCCGTAGCCGATCGATAGGATCCAGTAGGCGACATTGAAGGCGAAGCTGCGCATGGGACGACTATGGCAGAAAGCTTGGCCTTGTCAGACCCTAAGCCGCCTTTTCGAGCGAGGAGGCCGGCGTGACGCAGTTACGGCCCGCACGTTTGGATTCGTACAGGGCGGCGTCGGCGCGTTCCAGCAGGCTAGCGGCGGTTTCGCCCTTTTGGCGCTGAGCGAAGCCTGCAGAGACCGTGACTGAGCCCAGGTCGTCATTGGTCGAACGACGGCGCAGTGCGCGTGACGCCACGTCGTTGCGGATGCTCTCCAACGCGGCCATGACGACGCCAGCGCCTTCACCCGGGAAGATGATCGCGAACTCCTCGCCGCCGAACCGGGCTGCGAATCGGGTCTTGCCGCAGATGTTGGACAGGACGGTGGAGACATAGCGCAGCACCTGGTCGCCGGTCTGGTGGCCCCAGGTGTCGTTGAACCGTTTGAAATGGTCGATGTCGAGGATGGCCAGGCTAAGCGGCGCGCCGTCATCCTCGGCGCAGGCGGCCTCGAGCCGTTCGTCGAAGGCTTTGCGGTTGGCCAGATTGGTCAGGGCGTCGGTCATGGCGTCGCGGCGCACCTGTTCCAGGTTTTCGCGCAGGCGGATGACTTCCTTGTTGGACTTTTCCAGACGTTTTTCGAGGATCGCCGTTTCGCGGCGCACGCGGTTGGTCGCGGTCGACAGGTCGCCGACCAGATTCTTCAGCGAGGACGGATCATCGACGGTTTCCATGCACTGGGAGGCGTCGGCGAGGGTCTCGCCATAGTCATGCTGAGTCTTGTGCGCCATTGCGATGGCGCTGGCGACGCTGGCCAATTCGCGATCCAGCACGGCGCCCACGTCGCGGATCTGATCCGGCAGGCGGCCGCGCGGCAGGAACTCGGCAGCCAGCATTTCGGAGGTCTTGTCGGTGATGACGGCGGACTGCGCCAGAAGGCGGCGGATTTCCTGCGCCAAAGGACCGTCGGGGTCGCTGAGGTAATGCAGCCAAAGCTCGAAGTTCAGCGGAGTGGGCCAAACGCCCGCCTTCTCCATTTCGCCGATGACGTTGCGCGCCAAAGCATAGGCTTGAGGAGCTCTTAGCGCCGTCTCGACCTTTTTCGACATTCTTGTTCCCCTGGGCCCCTGTTCTGGAGCTGTGTCGGGGCGCACACTACGGGATGTTCCGTAATGCAGGGTAAACGACGCGGCGTTTCACCGCGCCGTTGTGGACGAGTTCAGGCGCGGATGACGACGGGCCGGCGCAGGAAGGCGGGGATGTCGTCGCCGAAGCCACGCACGCCCTGGCGCTGAGTATCGCTCTTGTCGGCCTTGCGGTCACCGCGGCGATCGGATTGCAGCAGTTGCGGTTCGCGGTCTGCACGGTCGGGGCGCGCGGCGTGAGCGGTCTCAACAGGCTCGGCGATCGGCTGCGCTTCGATAGCGGAGGCGACTGGAGCTGCAACATCGACCGGCGCCTCGGGGCGGGCCTTGCGGCGGCTGCGGCTGCGGGGCGCCGCAGCCTCTTCAGATGATGGCGCAGCTGTGACGGGGGCGATGTCGACAGGCTCTGCGGACGGGG